>JARRKK010000102.1:7751-12128 GCA_037388105.1 Ignavibacteriaceae bacterium
ATGTGACTAAATATTTCATAGAATTACTATGTATGTTATATAGTGTTTAATTTAACTTAATTATCTTGTCCAACCATATCTGGAAAAATGTTCTAATGATGCATTCATTAATTCTAAATACCCTACTTCTGGTAAAACCTTAATTGCATCATAAATAACCTGCTCTACTAATCCATCATCATTTTGATATACAAAATTAATTGAATTAGTATTTATATCAGACAAAATTATACCATTATACTTTAGATTAAGTAGAGCCGGTATATTAAATACCATATGTGGATAAAATGAAATTGTTCCAATTTTATTATCCATTACCATTGAAATTTCTTTTAAGCCATCAAATGAACCAGGTGGGAAGATTAAACTTGCAATAATTGTTATAGTATCTTTCGGACTGGTATAATATTCAAAATCTATAATTAAGTCTCCTCCAATGCGTCCATCTATTACTTTTGAAATACGCAATTGCGGACTCATTACTGAAGGTATGTCTACTAGGATAAAAATACTATCGGCGCCTGGGGGATATAATCTATCCTCATCTTCTTTTGGATAGCTATACTGATTCTCGCTGATAATTTCTTCTGGTAAATTTTGAATCGATATCAGTTTAGCTGGATTACCAACAGGGGATGTTAAATCAGATTCTGGATCACAACCGGTAAAAAGTAGTATTGTAAATAAGCTAATCGTTAAGAAAATCTTCATTTATATACACCTCTAAAGAATTAAAAATTAATTCGATAATATTTTTTTACCTATTCTGTTTTATTTGTTCTTTGAAGAAGTTTTTTCAATTCAGTCGCGCTTTCAGCTTCATTAAATTTACTTTCAAAATCTTTATTTAATCTTATGCTGTTTTCAAAAAATTCTTCAGAAAGTTGAAAGTTAGCCATTTCATTTTGAATCATACCTTTGATTTTATATATATCGGCTATTGATAATGTATCATTTATTCTACAGGCTATTTCCATTGCTTTATCAGTATATGCGTCAGCAAGCCCTGGATTATTCAGTTTTGTATAAATGAATGCTTTACCAATATATGCAACAGCACAGTTGGACAGGTAATTATTTCCTATGGAAATTGTTATGCATTTATTGAATTCTTCCAAAGCCGCATCATAATTTCCCATCTGAGTGTATAACATTCCAAGATTGTGATAAACTCGGGATAATCGTCTGACATCGTTTAATTTTAAAAACATTTCACTAGCATTTTTATAATTCCATGCAGCAGTTTCATACTCACCGTTAATAGTATTAATAATACCTAAATTTGTTAGAATCATCGCATTGGATGACAAGTCATCAGCATCCTTTAATAATGCCAAAGCATTTCTAAAGTGTTCCAAAGCTTTTTCGAACTCTCCTTTTTCTCCATATAATGTCCCTAGCATATTCTCGCATTTTCCCACTCCTGACTCGCTTGATAGACTATCAAATATTCGTATTGCTTCTGAAATGTGAATTTCACATTCATCCCAATCTGCCTGTGACCAGTATATTTTCGAAAGCATAAGTTTTGTTTCAGCCAGGGTAGATTCAAAATTACTCCTGGATTCAAGTCTGCTTTGTAAATCCTGCGCTATTTCAAGCGAATATGCAGCTTCACCGGCAAAGAGCATCAGCTGTGAAAAGTCAAGAATTAAATTGTAGTATTTTTCCTCTGGTAAAAGTTCTTTACCTCGAGTAATAACCCTATCTATTAGCAAACGATAGTCCGTTCCCTTTGGAAGATCATAATCTATCTGCGCTTTATTCATTTTAGACATTTCGGCCGCTATGATTCCGGTCGAGAAATTTTCAGTTTCAACTTTGTTTATAAATCCTTTAACGCTGGTATTTGGCATATAATCTTCAAGTAGATTTTTTACTTGCTTGATTATGTTTGTATTAATTTTATTCATGTTAATCGTGTTGCTAATTTTAGTTTGTTATACAGCTTCCACACCAAGCATATTAGCAATCACATTCAATTTTTGTGAATCATCTATTTGTTTATAATAATCCTGAGCTGTTCCTAAATAAAAAGTTTTATTCTTTGGATTTTCAATTTCTTTATATAAAATTGCTAATTCTAAGGAGGTATCTGCTATATTCCTTCTATTCTGTAAACTTTCATTAATCCTAAGGCTGTCAAATAGATAACTCTCTGAAAGTTTGTAATTTTTGGAATATCTCTCAATAATTCCCTTTACTCTATAAATATCCGCCACTGCTAGTTTATCATCAACATCATGACTGATCTCAAAAGCCTTCTCAGCAAATACTGCAGCAGAATTAATATCTTCCTTGGAAATAAAAACTTCTGATTTAGCAACATATAATAAACATAAAGCTGATATGAAGTGACCACGTTTTGCTATTTCAATTCCTTCATCAAGAGCCTTTACTGAAGATTCATTATCTCCGGATTCGAAATACATCATCCCAATATTATGGCATACTTCAGCAATGCGATTGTGATGACCAAGTTTTTTAAATATGATTAACGCTTTATTTAATTTCTTTATACCATTATGAACATTTCCCTGAATATTATCTATTACACCCAAATTTGTATGTAAATTTGCTATCAATTCCGTTTCGGTATCGGTATTTACCAGAGATAAACTTTCAAGAAAATAATATTTTGCCTTATCCATATCTCCTCGTTCACCATATATGGAGCCCATTAGATTATAACATTTTGCCATTCCGGAGCTATCATAATTTTCTTTATACAACTTTGCCGCGTCAGAGATTGCCTGTAAGCTTCTAATCCAATCGGCTCTTCTACTAAATACATTTCCTAACTCTAACATCGATTCGGCTTTAAAAAATAGTTTTTTACTGCTCTTATATACTTTCTTAAAAATTTGACTGGCAAGATTTAACTTACTGTTTGAAATACAGAGCCTTCCTAGATCCAGCATAAATTCAAAGAATTTATCGGGTATTAGATGCTTTTCTGAAAATGTAATTGTTCTATCAAGTTTAAAGCGCTCATTGCAATTATCAATTTTAATATTCAATTGACTTTTATAAAAATCATTTATCATTTCAGAAACTTTATTAGATTCTTCTTTTTGAGGATCTACTCGGTAATATATCCGTCTTAATTCTTCATCACCGAAATATTGTTTCAGAAGTTGATCAAGTTCTTTTTCAAAATTTGTTGTTAAGTCTTGCATTTTATTCATTCTGAATAATTTTGTTCATCGCGATAAAAATTTTTATAATTGTCTGTTCACAAAACCATATCTTGAGAAATGATTTATATCTGCTTTAGTAACCCATATCTTACCCTTCTTTTCATTTACGTGAAGGGCATTATAACTCACTGCTTCAGTACTACCGTCATCTGCAATAAAAACAAAATCACAATTTCCCTTGCCAATATTTAGGGATTCAAGGTTTAATCCTTCAAACTTCATATCAAGCTCAGCCGGTTTGTCAAAAACCATTCCCGGAGAGAATGAGATAGCAGCATGTTCATCATCCGTTGTTAAGGTTATATCAACTTTTCCTTCAAAAGAAGTTTTTTTAAATTTTATTTTTACATTGATTTTTACTGTATCCCCATCTTCTGTTTCATATTCTTCATTTAATACTATCTCTCCACCTTTTTTTCCATCAATTTCTTTAGTTACAGAAACCACGGAACCTGCAGGGAGGTCATCTTTTAGAGGAAGTTTAATCAATTGAACAGAATGGCCATCCTGTTCAATCGGGGACACAGGAGTATCTGAACAACCTAAAAAAATGAATGTAAAAAGTAACAACGTCGCTAATGTAATTTTCATTTTAATTCCTGTTATTAAGCTTTTCATACAAAATTAATTATTTAACTACCTTGTAAAAGCATATCTCGAAAAGTGGTTTAAGAACGCTTGTTCTACCATAATTTTGCCAGCCCATTGTGCAACAATAATATCGCTGTGGTTTACTTCTTCAGTTTTACCGTTATCGTCGAAATAAAGAAAATCATATTTTCTACCAATATTTTGTATTTCATTAATACTTATTCCTTCAAATTCTAGCTTAAGTTCAACCGGGAAATCAAATACCATATGTGGAGTGAATTTAGCCGCAGCGATTTGATCATCTATTGTAAAGGTAATGTCTTGCTTACCTTGAAAAGCATGCTTGGGAATTCGCAGTAGTCCAAAAACATTAACAATACCACCGTCAGCAGAAATATAACTCTCATTTATCTCTAATATTCCGCCCTGAGCACCCTTAATCTCTTTTGTTACGGAAAAGCTACTTTCAACAGAAAATCCTGTCTTTGCCGGAAGTCTAATAGAACTGTAAGAATCATTTTTTGTTTCCACAGGCGAGTTTGGTGAATCAGCACAACCAAAAAAGAAGAGAATAAAGGACAAAAGA
>JARRKK010000103.1:0-12351 GCA_037388105.1 Ignavibacteriaceae bacterium
GACGATATTAATAAAATTGGTGTTGCTAATTTAATTACCGATCAAATGATGGAAGGAACCAAGAATAAAACACCCATTGAGTTGGAAGAAGCGATTGATGATCTTGGATCAAGTATTTCTATGTTTACAACAGCACAATCAATTGTTATAAAATCAAACTGCTTGTCTTCTAAATTTAAGGACACATATGATTTAGTGGAGGAAATACTATTTGAACCAAGATGGGATGAGAAGGAATTTGTAAGAATAAAAGATGAGACAATAGAAAACATAAAAAGACGCAAAGCAGACCCCTCTGCTATTGCAGGATTTGTTTTTAATAAAATGATATACGGTGAAAAGAGTATTCTATCAAATTATACCATGGGAACGGAAGCTTCGGTTAAATCAATTAGTATTGATGATTTAAAAGAATATTATAATAATAATTTTTCTCCGGAAGTTACTTCAATTACCATTGCAGGTGATATCTCCCAAAGTACTGCTTTAAATACATTCAAATCCCTGGAGAAAAAATGGGAAGTAAAGGATGTTGAATTACCGGCGGTTGAAATTCCGGAAAAACCAAAAGAGCAATCAATATATTTTGTTGATTTTCCGGACGCAAAACAATCTGCAATTAGAATTGGTAATCTGGGATTAAGTTATACCAATCCGGATTTTTACAAAGCGTATGTAATGAATTATAAACTCGGCGGTAGTTTCAACGGGATTGTTAATATGATTTTACGTGAGGAAAAAGGTTATACTTACGGTGCCAGAACATCCTTTAGCGGTAATCTTTTTCCCGGAACTTTCGTTGCATATTCAAGCGTCCAGTCAAATACAACTTTAGAATCTACACAGATATTCCTTAACGAGATGAAAGCATATAGAGAAGGTATTTCCCAAAAAGATCTTGAATTCACAAAAAATGCCTTGATTCGATCTAATGCCAGAAGTTTCGAAACTTTAGGCGCATTAAGAGGAATGTTGGATAATATTGCGATGTATGACCTTCCCTTTGATTATTTAAAAGAACGTGAACATGAAGTAAAGGAAATGACGTTAGAAGAACATAAAGCACTTGCCCAAAAGTATATCGACCCGAGTATAATGATTTGTGTTATTGCCGGTGATGCTAAAACTCAGGTGGCACAGTTGCGGGATCTAGGTATGGGTGAACCCATACTGGTTGATAAGAATGGCGATATCGTTCAATAGGTGTTGACAAATGTTTGGTCTCAAAAGCTGCTCAATTTATGTTGCTTCTTAATGTTAGCCGATCAGGTGTCTTATACCAAATCAAAACGGGCAAGCTAAAAGCTACTATGGTAGGCAAGATCTATATAATTTCGCAGGAAAATTTTGGTGATTTTTTAAAGCATCACAAAGAAGAAAAAAAGAAGAAAAAGAAACGATCAAGCCAAACAAAGTTAAAGTTTGACTAGCATTCTAGTCATAACTTAAGTTTTATAATCGCTTTCGATATTTTTCCAGCTGTTCACTATCCATGTCTGAAAAAAACAGATAATTGTCCTTATCCTTCATTTCATCGAATTTAAATCATAAATTAAACTTTAAAAATTAAATAGGGACAGAAAACTTATATGCCCACACATCTCCTCAGCAAATCCTCATTTATTAAAGGTCTTCAATGCGACAAGCACTTGTATCTTTATAAATATCACTACAACGAAATGGATGAACTTTCAGAGATGCAGAAGGCAATTTTCCAGAGGGGGACAAATGTTGGTGTTCTTGCACAGCAGCTATTTCCCGGTGGTGTCGATACATCTCCTAAAAATCATTTTGATTATAATAATTGTTTAAAGAAGACCGCAAAAGAAATTAAATCGGGTAGCAAAACAATTTACGAAGCAGGATTTCAGTTTAATGAGGTGCTTGTGATTGCAGATATAGTTGTAAAAAGCAGAAACAGTTGGAAAGTTTACGAAGTAAAAAGTTCTACTTCGATTTCAGAAACATATTTAAACGATGCTGCACTGCAGTATTATGTTCTCTCAAATTCAGGGTTAAAGATAAAGGACTTTTCAATTGTATACTTAAACAATCAGTACATCCGAAACGGGGAGTTAGATATAAATGCTTTGTTTATTGTTGAATCTGTACTTCAACATATTCTCCCTTTACGGGATTTTGTACAGGAAAATGTTGAAAGGTTAAAGAAAGTACTTCTGAAGAAACGGATACCTGATATTGATATCGGTGAACATTGTTATAATCCTTACATATGTGGGTTCTATAATTACTGCAGGAAACACATCCCCGAAGACTCAATATTTGATTTGAGCGGTATGCACTTAAACAAAAAATATGATCTTTATCGGGATGGAATAATAGAACTAGATGATGTTCCCGAGGATTACCCTTTAAATTATCCACTTTATTTTATGGATTTCGAGACATTTCAGCCGGCTGTTCCTTTGTTTGATAATTCAAAACCATACCAGCAGATACCGTTTCAATATTCTATTCATTATAAGAAAACCAAAAATTCTGAACTTATTCATTCTGAATTTCTTGCTGATGCTGGGGAGGATCCAAGGAAGAAGTTTATAGAAAATTTATTGGAAGCTACAGAGAAACCAGGGGATATTGTTGCATATAACAAAGCATTTGAGATTACAAGACTAAAAGAAATTGCCAGAGATTTTCCTGAATATTCTGAAGAAATTGAAGAAAGAATCTTAAGGATTAAAGATTTGATGCTGCCATTTCAACGCAATTATTATTATGCACCAGAAATGAAGGGTTCATATTCTATAAAATATGTTTTGCCCGCACTCGTACCTGAACTGAGTTATGATGAACTTGAGATAAAGGAAGGCGGACTTGCATCAATAGCATTCGAAAGCCTATGGGAAGAAACTGATATGATGTATATCGCTGAAATAAAGGAGCATTTGCTAGAATATTGTAAACTTGATACACTAGCAATGGTAAGAATTTTAGAAAGATTAGAAAATTTGTGATGAAAGTGAAAAGTGAAAGCTCCTTCTGAAATAATAGATCTATTACAACCTATCGTAAGTATTTATTTCTACGACATTCAACATAAGAATAGATCAGTTTTGATACTAAGCGATAACGTGGCAGAGATTAATTGTAAATTGAAAATTCTTGAGAAAAATCCAAGTGAAAATGTTAAAAAAATTAATATTCCCGAATTGCTAAATAAGATTAAAGTATCCAAAAAGTTAGATGAAAAATTATCTAAATAACATGAACTTCGAAATGAATTTCAACACAGATCACCTTTTTATACCGTTGAAGAAAAGACTTGCGCTGACTCAGTAATAGCTACTCTCGATCTAATAAAATGGTTGTGGAAAAAAGATGCGTAAATGAGATTCCCGATTGGGTAAGATGTGGTCTAAGGGTGATAAATCTTTTTTCTAGTAAAGGGAATATGGAAAGAAAGAATAAACTAGAAAGAAAAATATTAAATGAAATTGATTTATACATAATGGATGATATGAGTGAATCTAACATATTGCTAAACGAGGACGGAGAATTTATTAAAGGCGCTTCAGGTGGAAGAAGAACTGAAAGGAAATTACCAGCTAAGAACGAAGCTATAATTCAGGTATGTTTGCCTAAATATTGGACATATCTATTCCATAACCACACTACAACAATTGAACAAATTTTAAATGAAATAGGTATAGAGAATATTTAACTCTATAAGTAAAGCTACTGAAACAAGATAACAGTTTTTAGGATATCGTAAACTCAATACTCTTGCAATGGTAATAATACTAGAAATATTGGACAAGCTGATTAATGATATTAATTAATTCATATAAGATTTATATCAACAACACCCACCGCCATCATAAAAGTATGTCGATTCTGAAATAAAAATATCATCTCTTCCTAAATTACCAAGTGCATTTGCGGTTTTATCACACACTAATAATGGTTGGTTCTGCATTAAGATGTGCCCCTTATTATCATCAAACACTTCATCATCGCCATAATAGATTGCTGTCTTTCCGGTAAAGACGCAAGGTCCGTCTTTTGGAATTGGATCCTTGATGGCACAGATTTCTACACTCTCAATAAAAATTAGTTTGTCAATATCGTAATGTTCAGGATCTAAAACTCTGTAAGGTCTTTTCGCTCTTACTTCAATTGTACCGAATCCAATCGATGTTAATCTTTTAATATATTCTGATAAGGGAATTGCACCACTCAGACAAAGTGCTCGTAATCTCCCATCATTTTTTAAATGCTCCGGTATCATCTCGCATACAGGATCAGATAGTATTAATCTGCCATTTTTCTTTATCACCCTGTACATTTCTATTGATGCTCGTTCTAATTCTTCTTCGTGAAAAATATTAAACAAGCAGTTCTGAGCAGCAACATCGATAGTATTGTCATCAATGGGAAGATATAGCGCATCACCATCACGAATATCCACAAAGTCAGAGCGAAACCAGGAATTGTTTTCTTCAGCAGCAACTAAATTATCAATACATGCTTCTCTCATTTCTGCAACAGGATCTATTCCCATAATGGCACCTTCTCTCCGGCTAAAGTATGCAAACTAGAGAATTTCCATTCCTCCGCCAACGCCCACATATAATACATTTGGACTGTTAGATAAATCTCTGGGATTTACAGTACTGCCACAGCCATAGTTCATATCCAGCATCTTATCAGGAATATTTAACTCCGGAAGCCGCCAAACTGGCGTAGTTTTACAACAAAGACCTTTCTGCGGACTGAGTGCCGCTTCCTTATAGACTTCATTTGTAGTGGATAGATATCCTTCCTTCATCCTGTCTCCGTTTTTAGAATTTTGTAAAGATAAATAAAAAGAAATTAATTGAAAGAACTAAATTTTATTGGTCATTGATGAGACATAAATTAAATTTGTACAGTAACAGTTAAATATTATAAGAGGCATATTGTGAAAATTGAAAATTCAAACTTTCTCATTACATAAACTTGATTGTCTTATAAACAATGCAGGTATAGGTGGTATGAGAGCGGAACTAACGGATCTAGAATTGAATACTTTTGTAAATATCTATTCAGTAAATGTTTTTGGTGCAGCTATGATGGCAAAGAAAGCAGCTCAAATTTTTAAGAAACAAAACTACGGTAACATTGTTAATATTGCTTCAACTGCAGCCACAAAAGGTTATGCGACCGGAACGGTATATTCTTCATCAAAATTTGCATTGAGAGGAATGACAGAGTGTTGGCGGGCTGAATTGAGAAAGTATAATGTTAGAGTAATTCTTATAAACCCAAGCGAGGTTATTACTGCGTTCGGTGATCCGGAAAGAGCTGAAAGAAAAGAAGTATCTAATAAGTTAAGAAGTGAAGAGATTGCACACACGATTGTTTCAACACTTGAAATGGATGACAGAGGTTTCATACCGGAAGTAACTATCTGGGCAACCAATCCATTTTGATCTATGTTAATTGTGAAATCAAAAAAATATTATACTAAAAAACATTTATTTTCAGAGTGGAAGAGAATGTATTCTTCAGGGATTTGCTATGAATAAAATCGAAATTCCAAAATGGCTGGAGTGGGCACGTGAGATACAACAATTGAGTCAGACAGGTTTGGCATTTGCTAAGACCGATTATGAATCAAAAAGATATGAAAGATTAATTGAATTAACTGCAGAAATAGTAGATTATCATACGCATCTTGATAAATATGAAGTCGAAAAAGTATTTATGAAGCAACCAGGATATGCAACACCTAAAATTGATGTTAGAGCAGCCGTAATAAAAGATAATAAAATTCTTTTAGTACAGGAGAAGTCAGATAATTTGTGGGCTATGCCCGGCGGATGGGCTGATGTAGGAAATATTCCATCTGAGGTAGCAATTCGGGAAACAAAAGAGGAAAGTGGCTTTGATGTGAAACCGAGAAAAATTATAGGTGTGTATGATGCAAATAGAGTAGGAGGACAATTAGAATTTTTCCACGCGTTTAAAATTATTTTCTTTTGTGATGTTATTGGTGGGATGGCAACGACAAGTGATGAAACAATAGATGTAAAGTATTTTAGTTTTGAAGAAATTCCACCACTCTCAATGAACAGGACAAATAAAAACCATCTTGAAGAAATTCAGCTTCATCTTAAAGATAGTAATAGACAAACATATTTTGATTGAAAAACTCATTAATAAAAATTATGGATTGGGAGGTGAGGGTTTAGCTCGTCGATCAGATTCTTTTTTACCCTTCTTATTGAGATTATTTCCTTCAATTTCCTTTAAATGATTATTAGAATCTATTTCATTAATAATCCAATATCTTTTATTGCTAAATTCCGGAGGAAGCACACCAATTGCCCAACCCGGGTATGTAGTTTCAAGAAAATAATATTTCTTTCCATTTATTTTTTTGTAATCACCACGAGCTGAAACATTTAAGCCAAGCATTGCATGTTTATATTTATAACTCCACATCATGGCGCAATCAATTCCCATTCTTTCCAACAAAACATAGAGCAACATTGCTTTCGTATCACAATCACCGTATTTTTTTGCTAAAGTACCAAGCGGTGCAAACAGATCAATTGCACCTCCAGGAAAATCGTATTTCATATTTTGAACAAATGATATTACGAATGAAACTTTATCTAAAGCGTTCAAATTTTCACTTTCAAATATTTGATTAAATCCTTCCGCAATGGAAAAGATTGTTGAAAATGATTTGTTATAAACTAATTGATAAATTCTCGCCCAGACGTATTCAGCCTGTACTTGAGGATCACTGTAGTTATATTGTGGATTAAGACCCAATTCTTCAAAAGTCATGTTTCCTATATTATCAATTAGGTCCATAGCATATTTAACTTGATTAGATAATAAAGAAAAAGTAAGATTATACTTTTTCTTTGTTAATCTATTGTTTACGAACATCAAGGAATATGAAGCACTAATTATCTTTTCTGTAGTTAGACTGTCCATATAAATTTTATAATTAATGGTTTCAACCGTCTTTAAATCCATATTAATATCTGATAAGTCTAAAGAGGATATAAGGAATACTATCAGTATAAAAATGAGTACAATTGCAAAACAACCAATCAAAAAACCTTTTAAACAACCAGAGCGAGTTGTTTGAGTAGTAAGCCTTCTATGAGGCATAACTAACCACCAACATCAATAAATGAAACCTCAGGGAATGGAATCAGTGCATCAAGTACTGTTCTGATGCCGGGTTCAAGTAATAATGCAAGTACAATTATGATAATTGAAAGATAAATACTTACTGCAATGTTATTTTCCTTAATTTCGTTTAGTTCATTAAGGTCTTTTGTTAAGCGCATGAAAATGTGAAGCCCAATATATATAGAACCGATAGCAACAATTCCTGCTAATGCAATATGCCCAAGCATTAGTAATGCTGTTTTAATAAAGGTAAGAAAATCAGCTTCGGGATTACTAAGCGTGTTGCTGAAAATAGTAATCGATGTTTCAATGGAATTCATTACAACTATAATTAATGCAATTACTAATGCACTGTTAATTATAGCGACTGCTATGTTGTTCTTTTTTAATTCATCAGTGTCATCTATGCCCTGTGTAAAACGTTGAAAAATCTTTGATGCAAAATAGATAAAAAGTATCCCTATAATTAATGATAGCAATATCTGAATTATACCGGTGATGAGTAATATTAAGTTCATTTGATCCTCATTTAATATTTCTAATTAGAAAGAATATAATTGTTAAATAAATTTGATTTTATATCTTACTGTAATTGGTTAAAATTATTGTATGCAGCTAAAAATGTTAAATCAAAATAATCAAATAATATTAAAATTATCACTAATGCTTTTGATTGTAAGTTGTTCGGTATCCGAAGTATCCTATTATGACTTGGGTATGAAACAATATGAAGAGGGAAGATATAGAACAGCAATAGATTATTTTACACGGGCATTAAACAGTGATCCGACAAATGCACAGCTCTATTATTTGAGAGCTAATGCTAAAGCAAATCTCGGTGATAATGATGGAGCTGTCTATGATTATTCAGCAGCAATACAATTAAAACCGGAAATGAAACTTTACATGGAGAGAGGGTTAACATATATAACACTGCTTGAATATAATAGAGCAATAAATGATTTTGATGAAGCTATTGAATTTGATTCCACCAATTCGGAATTATACTTTAACCGCGGATATTCCTATTCTGCGCTGGATAATTATGAAAAAGCATTATTAGACTACTCAAAGGCAATTATTCTAGATTCATCAAATGCAAAATTATATGTAAACCGTGGAGATCTTTGGTCCAGGGCAGGAAAGCAACAACTGGCGATATTCGATTTTACTGAAGCTATTATTATAAATCCCGGTGATGAACTTGCATATTACAATCGAGCCAATGAATTTGCTGCAATTGGTAAATATGAACTAGCTATAAAGGATTACACGAAAGCAATTGAACTTAATCCCACAAATGTAGAATATTATTTTTTTAGAGGCGAGGCTAAAATGTTTTTATATGAATATTTAAGTGCAACAGAGGATTATTCATCGGTTATAGAACTGGAACCGAATAATGGGAATGCTTATTATAACAGAGGAATCTGTTATGCACAGCTTGAACTTAAAGAGAATGCTTGTAATGATTTTAATCAAGCAGGTGATCTGGGATTTTTTAAAGCGTACGAAGTTATCCAGCAGTATTGCGAAGGCGACAATAAAAAGTAAAAATGTTTTCAATACTTTTAATCATAATCGGTTTAGTGATTTCTATCATCGGTTTGGTAGGATGCATAATTCCAGCTTTACCGGGACCCCCATTAAGTTTTTTATCGTTAGTAATCTTAGAGTTCGCGATTGATGACGCATTTACGATTGAATTTTTCTATCTATGGGGTGGAATGACAGTTGTAGTTACATTACTCGATTATATTCTACCAATCTTAGGTGCAAAGGTTTACAAAGCCAGTAATTACGGTATATGGGGATCAATAATAGGGATGATTGTGGGTATAATTTTTTTCCCTCCGTTCGGAATGATACTTGGTTTGTTCGCAGGTGCTGTTCTTGGTGAAGTTATTGCAGGAAAGAAGGAGGTAGAGGCATTAAAAGTTGGGGGTGCTACTTTTTTTGCAAGTATGTTTATGATTTTTATTAAACTTGCTTTATCAGGAGTGATGTTATACTATTTTGTTAAACGATCTCTTGAGTATTTTTTGTAGCAATAAAAAAGGCAGGAAAAACCCTGCCTTCACATTTAACATAGTATATTCTAACTATTTATCTTCCGACCAAATCTAAGTGTTCCTTTTTAGTCAGAAGTTCTTCATTTGTTTCTTGATGATCCGGATCCGGAACAATTGCTTCACTTGGACATACTGGAATGCATTGAGGTTCATCATAGAATCCTGTACACTCTGTGCATTTTTCATATGCAATATAGGTATGATCGTTGTTTAAAGCTTCGTGTTCTTCACCTTCGTAATCCCATGTAACACCAGCATCGTAAATTGCATTATTAGGACATTCAATTTCGCAGGCACTACAATCGATACATTCATCAGTGATCATTACTGCCATTATATAATCCCCGTTATTATTTTAGAGTATTTGATTATTTAAAATACAAAATTAAGTAATAATTTAATTTTTACCGCAAATTATTCATAAAATATAACATCAATTATATTGCCAATAGTCTAAAAGCGGGGATCACCAATCTTGAATGTAATGGAAATTTATTAGTTTTGAATAAGATATTTATTAGAGTTGAATTCTACGATGCTTTTTATATTTCTGAATCGAGGTATGAAGGGAATATATAGCCCAATTACTTTTACTTTATATGTGTAACCCTTTTTAAATAATGGAAAGAGTTCATTAGCATTGGTTTTATTTTGGTAGTAATCGTCGGAATTAAGAAAAACCTCATCTTCAGTAAAAATAAAATATTTTCCGTTTTCCTGACCCCATTTTTGCGTATTGGTTACAGTTATGATTTCCTCTTTCTCTGTTAAGAATGGTTCAAAAAATAAATATCCAAAGAGGATCGAAGCAATTATTATAATTGCACTAGCAAAAATGGATATTCTGAACATATAAGAGCTTATCATAAAATCCTCAAATTATTGATTTTTCCTTGTTTGTGTACTATTTATCTTTTAGCATTATGGTTAAGAAGGTAAATATTTGATTAATTTTTTTGTTCCTTAAATCACCAAGTAATTAAACTCCGTTTTTCTAATTTGAACCTTATTAATAAATCCGGCACCTGATGAAATATATTTGTATTTATTTAGATTACAGTTAAATTTCAAACAATCTATTTAGAATTTCCTGAATATTTTAATGAAATTTTTTCTCATTATTCCTGTTATAACTATTTTCACACTCGTTTTCTGCACAGAAAAACAAAAATCACATAAAATTCCATTATCATATATTGGCGAATATGCAATTTCTGTACCCGAACCCTCGGGGTTGGATTTAACCTACGAAGAAGATGGTTTTTGGACAGTAAGTGATGAAACAAGCACTATTTACAAATTGGATGGCGATGGAAATGTCGTCCGAACGCTTAAGATTGAAGGAATTGATTTTGAAGGCGTTACGGTAATTGATGAAGTAAGACTTGCGATTGTCCTGGAGAGGGAAAGAGAAGTGGTAATTGTAGATACATCAGGTACAGTTCTAATTCGCACCAAATTACCATTTAAAGGGAAGATAAATAAAGGACTTGAAGGAATAACTTACAATCCCCAAAACGGTCATTTCTATATTCTGAATGAAAAAGACCCTTGTTTGCTAATTGAACTAAATGAAGAACTTGAGGTGCTAAAAGTAGATACTTTGCGGTTGTCAAAGGACGTATCGGGAATATACCTGGATGTGGAAAATAACTTTCTTTGGATATTAAGTGATGAAGATCAATTAATTATTAAAACAGATCTGGATGGAAAGTTGATTGAAAAGATGAACATATCAATAATACAACCAGAAGGAATAACCATTGATAAAGAAGGTAATCGATTATATATAGTTTCCGATAGAAAAGAAACTCTTTCTGTTTTTGAATTTCAATAATTTTATGTTCAACTAAAGTGCAAGAGGAATTTTTAATAGCCAAATTTGAATATTAATTTCTTTAGCATACACACATTATAATTGCCGGATTTTATTGGCAGAAAATGAATATTGAGAATTAAAAACCCAGTTTAACTTTGCCAAAAAAGATAATTATCCATTTTTAGTTTGTTTGCATATCTATTACTTCGTCTAACACGATATACTCTGCGCCAGTCAATCAGTCCTAACAAGTTAAAGTTGAATTTGAATTATGTTTTTTCAATACACCAAGTTCTTTTAAGTATCTGTTAATTAATTTAAAATATGGTAATTTTAGCAACAGTTATCTAACTAATAAAAATAATTATTCATGTTGATTGGCATAATAGCAAATATCACAAAAGAAAATGTATCGGATGTTGTTGCTTCGTTTATTCAGGAGCTTAAAAAGCAAAAAATGAAATATTTACTAACAAACACGCTGTTAGAAGAGAAAGACAAGTTAAAAATAGAAATCGACGAAGATTTTATAAGTGATGATGAAAATGTTTATAAAAAAAGTGATTTGATAATTTCCATTGGGGGCGATGGCACAATGCTATCAACAGCATATCGTGCACAATTTCACGATAAACCTGTTCTTGGTTTAAATGTTGGAAAACTTGGATTTCTTGCAGAGGCTAATATTTCACAGACGTCTAGGATTATCAGCGACATTAAAGCAGGTAACTATGAGATACAAAGTAGAATGATAATTGAAGGTGAGTGCGATACATATTCAAATGAAAAATTATATGCAATAAATGATTTGGTAATAGATAAGGGTGGCTGGGCTAAGATGATTGAACTTACTGCATGGGTGGATGGTGAATATGTTAGCACGTTTTTAGCAGACGGGGTTATTATCGCTACACCGATTGGCTCAACAGGATATTCATTATCCGCCGGTGGACCGGTTGTTAGTCCTTCTGCTGGTGCAATCACTATTTGCCCAATTTCAGCACACAGTTTAACGATGCGTCCATTAGTTCTTTCGAGTGCTCAAGAAATTGTTATTAAAGCCGATTCCCCCCACACCGACTTACAGATTAGTTGTGACGGACAAAGAGTGTATCATTTCCCTCCGCCTATTGAAGTTAAAATGAAAAAAAGTGAAAGACCTTTAAAGTTGGTTCATACCTCTCTAACTACATACTTTGAAACTCTCCGCAATAAATTACTCTGGGGGATTGATGTCAGAAAGAATAATTCTAATGAAAATATTACTTGAAAAAATTTTGATTTATCAATTCAGGCAGAAAAAAA
>JARRKK010000104.1:0-7687 GCA_037388105.1 Ignavibacteriaceae bacterium
ACGTTCTGCTGATAATGCTGAATGGAATAAAATTGGATTTGTTGATGGAAATGGAACCACAACAGAATTACGTTCATATTCCTTTAGCGATGATATTAGTTCAATTGAAGCAATATCACTCAGCTATAGAATAAAGCAAATTGATTTTAATGGTGAATATGAATATAGTGATGTTGTACAGGTAGATAATCTTGCACCTTCAGAGTATGTACTCGAACAGAATTATCCGAACCCGTTTAATCCAAGCACAACAATAAAATTTGGATTACCGGAAAAAAGTGATGTTGTTATTACAGTTTATAACTCATTAGGTGCAGAAGTAGCAACCCTGGTTAATGAGATTCGGGAAGCTGGAAATTATGAAATCAAATTTAATGCAGATAACTTTTCAAGTGGAATTTACTATTATAAAATAGCCTCGGGAAGTTTTGTTGAAACAAAAAAGATGATTCTTTTGAAATAAATATTACTCTCTCTCGCCCCCAACCCTTGCTTATTAACATAGGCAGGGGTTTTTATTCCTACTAAGCTTCACTATTCAACTAAAACCCTCACACCTTCCGAATGACTTGTAAACTCAGGAGCATACATACATTGTATTGTTGTAATGCCATTTGAGAAATCCCCTTTGTGTGTAACTCTAAGTGGATACTCAAATACGTAAGTTCCTTTCGGAAGCCAATCCATAAAGAAATTTGTTGCAGCGTCACGTGTGTTTTCGTAATAATATAAACCATCCTGATATTTGTGTGTAGATAAAACATTTATCGGTTCAAAACCGGATGCACGCATATCCTTAAGATGCACAAATTCCATCGTTCGGTCGACTCTAATCTCAATGCGAACTTTTATCAAATCACCCGGTTTTAGTTTTGTATTATTGGTAACGGGAGTGATTTTCTTTCCGGTTTCACTATCAAGTTCAAGGAATAGCTGTTTTTTAATTTTCAACGGAGTTTCGCTCGGTGTTATTTTATCAAGCTGCTCGTAGTACTGCCAATAAAGAGATCCCCACGCAACAACCTCATTATTGTTTTTTACAGTTACTTCTCCCATCTCAGGTTTTATCTCTTCACCTTTCCAGGATGTTTTGAAATAACCGGTGCCTGATTCAATCTGTATTTCCGGATTGTTGTAGAGATCAATTAACTGTCCGCCAACTGTAATATCAGGCAACTTTGATTCTGCAAGCCAGTCTGTTCCTCTTAAGAGTAATGCGTAACAAGCTTCTGCAGTTGCTTTGGTTGTGTTCCAGTCCTGAACCTGTTTTTGTTTTAACAGCCATACCTTCATAAGATCAACAGATTCCTGGTCTTTCACAATTTCATCAATTGCTTCAATTAAAAGAGCTTGCGTTTCAATCGGAGCCTGGTACCACCACCATCCCCACTCTTCCTTAAAGTACATACCCATCTCATCATTAAATACAGCGTTTTCAATTATTGATTTGATAATATCTTTTGCAGTCTTTGCATCATACATCCTGTATAGTGCGAGTGCAATCATTCCCTGCATATATTTATTGTTACTCAGCCAGTATGTCTGTGCCTGCCATTTCCAATATTCGTATGCTTCTTTAAATTTCTCATCAACAGGAATATCCAGGTAATAGCTTCTTCCATACAAATATTGAGCTTGTATGTAACCGATATGTTTTTTCTTCATATTTGCACCACTTCTCTTAAGACGATCATAATCTTCGTACATTCTTATATCTGTATACAGAACTGCCTTCGTCAGCATATTCCAGGTATTGCTGTTTTCTCTTATATCTTTAATTCCAAGTCTTTCAAGATGACCCATTCCGACAACAATGTACTGAGTAATGAATCTGTTCTCAGGTAATCCGGGGAACCATGGCCATCCGCCGTTGGAATATTGGTTTTCCTGCAGCTGGTGTTCTGCTCTTTCAAGTTCATTGGCCATTCTAGCAAGATCGAACAGCAGACCAACTCTATGTTTTCGTTCAGTTTCATCCTGTGCATCCAAAACCCACGGTGTTTCTTCCAACAACGCGTACTTAAGCTCCTGGTTCTTTTCAAGGTTTGATAGAAGAGCATCTTTATCAATTTCTTTCCATTTCTCAAAAACAGCTTTGATCTTTGGACTTGAGTTTGCTATATAAGTAGCAATGCTGTTCGCATAAAACCGGTTGAAAATCTGCTCACTGCACTCGTAAGGAAATTCCATCATATATGGTAATGCCTGTATTGCATACCATGCAGGATTAGCAGTGAATTCAAGTGTAAGGTTATAATTCTGTAAAGTAGAAGAAGTGTTATTCATCAGCTTATCGAGAATAAATGTTTTAGTCTGGTTACCCATTACAGGCAGTGGAAGCGTTTCAGTAACAAGCATTCTGTTTACAAGTATCGGTAGCGCATTCTCTTCTCCATCACTGAAGTTACCGGATTTTGCAATAACTCTGTATGTGATTGCATCAACTTTACCAAGTGGAACTTTTAATCTCCAGGATAATCCTTTACTTAATTCTTTATCAACTTCAAATGATTTTATATTCTCATTATTCTCAAAAAGATTATCAATTGGCTTCATTGTGAAAGCATCGAAAATCTGCAAAGTTGCCTCACCTGAGAGTGAATGATCAGAAAGATTGCTGACCTTTGCAGTGAAGTATATCTCATCGCCTTCCCTTAAAAATCTTGGCGGGTTTGGTACGATCATCAAATCTTTTTGTGTTACGGTTTCATTATAAATTATTCCGCTCTTGAGATCCATTGTGTGCGCAAAACCCATAAACTTCCATCTGGTTAATGCTTCCGGTGCAGTAAACGAAATAACAATCTCACCCTGTTCATTTGTTCTTAGTTCTGGGTAAAAGAAAGCTGTTTCATTCAGATTCTTTCTAACCGGAACATCTTCGAATGAATTTTCAGAAATTTTATCCATTTCAATTTTTTGTTTTTTTCTGTCTTCATCTATGCCAAGCGTTGATGCAGTTTCGTTTCCTTCTTTTTCTTCCACTACGCCGGACTGCGGAGAAAATTCAGCATCCTCCATTACTGCATCCATCCGCCCTGCCTTGAAATAAACACCATTGGTATAGCCATAACCATAAAAATGAAATCCAAAAGTGTTTATGTACGGATAATAGAAGTGCTGCCTTGAAACATATATGTTCCAGCCTTCTTCATATAAGTTTGAATTTTGAGCCTGGAAGGAATTATCCGTCATCCAGTTTAACCTGGAATTGTAATAAGGATTAATATTAAAACCCCAGTAGTTTGCTGCAAAAGCATCGAGGGATGCATCATACATTGAAGCCAGCAGCTCGGCAGCAATCGCATCTCCGTATGGTCCTGTAATTTTTAATTTCCATTCTTCTTCAGTTCCGGGAAGAATTTTGTTTCTGAATGTTTCGAAAGTGATATTTAAATTTTTATTGGTCCATGGAACGGAAATAACTTTTGTTAAAATGTGGCTTTCATTATTTACTATAAACGAAACATGTACAACGATATTTCCGCGATAGTCTTCTTTAATAGGAATATCAATCTGTTTCTGCTCATCATCGAGAGTTATCCATTCTTTCTTGATAATTTTCCCATCGTATTCAATTTCATAAAGTGCTTTTATATCTTCTTCAGCAGAACCGATATAAAGTACAGCAGTTTCTCCCGGTTCGTAGTTTTTAGGATCAATATAAATCCAGCTTGCTTCACTTAAAGGTGTTTTATCAGAAGAAGGATTAAACAAAGTAAAGTATTTTATCAGCTCAATCGGAGTTCCGTTTTTATCCTTTGTTTTCAATGTAAAAACATACTTTCCCGGTTTCCAATCACTTTGTTCTTTAAATGAAATGATTGAGCTATCTGTAGTAGTAAAGCTTGTTTTAAAAACCTTATCTTCCTTTTCCCAGTTGAAAAATTCATTTTCATCCTCATAAATATCGTGCTGAAAGTATTCATAAAATTCTTTTCTTGTTAGAAGAAATTTATCCGGTTTGCTCCACAATCTGTTTCTAAAAATTCTATGGGGTTCTATTAATCTGTAAATTTCAATTTCTACATTCGCTTTTTCAAATTGTCCGTTAAGATTTGTAGTTAAAACTGAATGGTTTGAAATTGAATCACTGCAAATTATTTCTGGTAGATTAACATTAGCTACCAACGCGACATAACCAGCACTCACATAAGTTTGGGCTGAATGCGTCTCACCCGTTACATCAACAACATCTGCAAAAACTGTATAATTGAATACGGGATTTGTTTCTTTCGGAATTGATAGATCGGGAATCAAATTAAAATCAATATTAAACTTCCCTGCTTTATCGGTTCTTGTTGTACCGTTTGTAATCTCCATTTCAGTATTGTTGCCCCAGTACCAATTGTAAAATCCACGCCACCAGTAGTAGAAATATGGGAAAGATACATTGCGTACAACGCGGTATTTAACATTGACATCATTTAAGTTTACGCCTGAATATGTCTTAGCGAATCCTTCGGCAGTAACCTTATCATTTAATGAATAACTTCCTTTAACCGGTTCAAACTTTACTTCGAACTTCGGGCGTTTATATTCTTCAACACGGAAATACTGCGAACCATTTTCATTTGCGATGTAATACTGTCCGCCAATTTTACCAAAAGGAATTGTAAACTTTCCGTTGAATGTTCCGTATTCATTCGTTGTTAATGAAACATCTGAAATCTTCTGACTGTTTGCATCATAAAATGTTACTGTTGTTGTTCTATCGGTGATTATTTTATGATCTTTTTTACCATCAGTTTCAATCATCAATCCTTTAAAATAAACTTCCTGTCCGGGTCTGTATATCGCTCTGTCGAGATAAAAGAATGTTGTAGTACGTTTTACAGAATTTTCGTTATGGTAGTAATAGTAATAACTTTGCGATTCAAAACGATCATTACCATCAGTGAAAACGACTTTGTAGTTATTATATTGATTTCCCTCTTTCTCAAACTGAAATAATCCGTCACTATCTGTCTTACCATTGGTTAATTCCTGAAATTGATATTCCCTTTCGTCAGGAACATATTTTTGTCCAAAAACTTCAACATTAATTCCTGAAAGTGGATGACCGGTTTCTCTGTGGAATGCATACAATTGAACGACGTTCTTTCCCATCTCTCTTCTTATAAAACTGATATTCGAAACCCAGGTTTTTCCATATCCTACCGCATTTTTCACATAACTGAAATTTTTATCAGTTGCAACTAGTATAAGATATCTTCCCAATGGAAGCGCAGGAATTTTGATTTCCACACTGTGATCCTGGTAATCTTCGTCACCGGGAAGATCCAGTGACCATTCATTGGTGGATTTCTGCTTAACATATAATTGAATAATCTGCTGTGAATTTAAACCCTTTTCCCTTCGATCTAAGGATTCATTCCAAGGAATTATTCTGATAAACACTTTGCTAACATTCTGATAAGATATTAGTGAGCGGAAAGGTTTATCAGGAATGTTTCCGTATTCAGTTTGAAATCTTAAACTCTTCTGTAATATTGTACTCTGTAACCATTTGCATTCCTGTGCACCGAATGTATCATGGTACTTTTCAATCACTGAATTGCAGATTTCAAGAGCTTTTTTAATTTCCCACTTATGAGAATCCGATATCGAAGAATTATATTTTTTCCCTTCATCGAAAAAATATTTAGCCTTATTAAAAGAGATGAGAGATGAATAGGGGACATCATTGTACTGTTCTTCCATCCGGATAATTACAGAAATGTATAAACTATCTTTTTTCGGGTGAACACTATTACTTCTAACAAAGTTTAATCTCTGCAGATCAATATCAATAAGTGCATCTTTTTCATCATCATTAAGGTGAAATTCTATTAAATCCTGATAAAGCTTAATCGCATAAAATTTTAATGAGAGAGAATCTTTTGTTGTGAAATCAATATCGATAAAATCCTCAGCTTGAGAAAAATCATCGGGACCATTTAATTCAAACTTGTAAACAGGATCCGTTACAGATGCTTCATCATTTATGTAAAATGAGAGCGCATTATGTGCAAGTAGATCGAACAGAGTCGGGCGAAGGTAAGCCTGTGCCGAACTACTGTAATAAAGAATGTCCTCATATTCTTTAATGGGTATTAATTTTAAGCTGTCACTTTTCTCTAAAGATGCCTGGTAATGTTTTACAATTTCTCTTATTAAACGTGCAATATCCCAGGTTTCAAAATCATCGTTATCAAAATTTACAGTTTCGGTTCTCTGCTGATATCGCCAACGGTTATTTTGATAATACTGCCAGTAAATATTTGCAAGAATAGATTGCAATACTGCATTTGCAGGAAAAGCTGTACTATCTATCTCTTCGGTAACCTGTTTAATTATCTTCTGCTGACTGTATTCCTCAACATAGTTTGCATATTTTAATTTGAAGAATAATGATTTAATGATCTGTGGTTCATTGTTCTGTATTTTTGCTGTCCTATAAATTTCTTCAACTACTTCCAGAGCTGAGCGGGTTAAACCTTTATTCTCTAAGGAATCTACTGTGTCCCATGCAGATTTGTAATCATCATTCATATGATATATAATTTTCTTTTTTCCACCGTTCGAGTTTGATTTGATAACTGAGAAGGTATATGTAAATGAAACTGTAACTATGATTAGAGCGAAAACTATAAAAATGATTTTTCTTTTTTCCATGCCATTTCCCTTAAAATATCCTGAATACTTATTTTATCTATGATAATACTTTATGTAATCGGTATTTTTACAATTGTAATTTAAGATCGTTCCCAAAATTATTTTTTATTTTTTAGAATGCAATTAAACGAAGGAAAATCTATGCGATACATATTATTACTTTTTGTATTCAGTCTAAGTATTTCCTCCATTTCTACAATTTCTCATTTACAAGATACTACATCTATTAAGGAATTGGATTGGATAGTTGGTTGTTGGAAATCTTCGAACAGCAAATTTGAAACTAGAGAACACTGGATGCCTGCTGCGGGTAATATGATGGTAGGAATGAGTCACACAGTCTTAGATGGTGAGACGATTGGTTATGAATTCCTAAGAATTGAAGAGAGAGATGGTAAATTAGTTTACATTGCCAATCCATCAGGACAGGAGGAAGCCTCATTTTATCAATCTGAGATAAGTGATAAAAAAATGGTATTTGCAAATCCCGATCATGACTTTCCACAAAGAATTACTTATTATTTGCTAAATGATGGATCAATACACGCAAGAGTTGAAGGAGAAATAAATGATAAGATTGATGGATTTGATGTATTTATGCTTCGCGTGGATTGCTTAAAATGATAATAGAGGACTTTTGTGACACTACGAACCTAATTATATTGTGATACCTGGAAAATAATCAGAACTGCTATGAACCAGTAAATTCTTGCTAATTGTTGTTAATTTGCAACTACTTCCTTAGTTTTCACTTACCGTCCTATCTAAAAATATGTTTTCAAACATTTAGGGCAAAGTAATTCAGTAACTATAATTTAAAGGAGGTACAACTATGCTAAAACAAAAATTCTTTCTGATTCTGCTAACCGGATTATTTATTGCAAGTTCGTTTGTTGTTCTTGCACAGGAAGAACCAAAAGATCAGCTTTACTGGGTCCGCGAAGAAGTCGCCAGAGTTGATATGTGGGATCAATACGAAGAAACTTCGAAACAATGGGTTGACTTAATGACCGGGGCAGGACTTGATTTA
>JARRKK010000105.1:0-7677 GCA_037388105.1 Ignavibacteriaceae bacterium
AGTGAATTTACTATTTCTTGAATAGGTATTTAACGCAATGAAAAAAGGATTAACGCCGTACTTATTAGTTTCACCTTATCTCTTACACTTTTTTGTATTCATTGCATTTCCTGTAGTGTTCTCCGTAGTTCTAACATTTCATAAATGGAATATAATTGCACCGATGGAATATACGGGGCTGAATAATTATATCAGGTTATTCCAGGACAAACTGTTTTTGAAATCTATACTAAACACATTAATCTTTCTTCTAATTCATATTCCACTTCAGATAGTTGTAGCCTTGTTCTTAGCTGAAATATTAAATCAAAAAATAAAACTTCGAGGATTTTTCAGAGCTGCTTTCTTTTTGCCTGTCGTCGTTTCCGGAGTTGTTGTTACAATTTTATGGGAACAATTATTTGGTTTCGATACAGGTTTATTAAACAGGTTATTAGTCACTATAGGATTTGGTAAAGTAGGATGGCTTGTGGATCCTAAAGTTGCAATGTCATCCATAGCAATTATGGCCACCTGGAAAAATGTTGGATTATATATAGTATTATTTCTTGTAGGTCTTCAAACAGTACCAAAACACTATTATGAAGCGGCAGATCTGGAAGGTGCAACTCACTGGCAAAAGTTTTTCAAAATCACTTTACCGATGATAAATCCAACAATCTTTCTCGTTGTAATTCTTTCTACTGTTGGCGGATTTTCACTTTTCATAGAACCGTATATATTAACCGGTGGGGGCCCACTTAATAGTACACTTTCCGCTGTACTCTATATTTATAAGCAAGGATTTTTTTACTATCATATGGGATATTCCGCAACATTAGGGTTATTCTTTGCCGTGATAATATTGGCCGTGGTAGTCATTCAAAGAAGATTTATTGAAGGTGATTCTTAATTAATGAAAAAGGCAGTACTCTATTTAGTTTTAGTTTTTGGAGCACTAATGTTTATATATCCATTTATGTGGATGATTACTGCTACGTTGGTGCCTGAGAGCGATATTAGTAATCTAACCGTGATGCCATCCTCTATTTCGTTTAATAGTTACATACAAATGTTTGATAAGATCCCCATCGGCAGAGCTCTTCTAAACAGCATTTTTGTTGCCTCATCAATCACTACCGGAGTTCTTATCTTCGGATCGATGGTTGGTTATGCTTTATCAAGGTTAGAGTTCAGAGGTAGAAATCTTGTTTTTTACATTATCATTTTTACAATGACGTTGCCATTCCAGATAACTTTAATTCCACAATATATTATTATGGTTAAACTAGGCTGGGTAGATACATATTTTTCGCTGATTATTCCATATTTAATGAATGCGTTAAGCATCATTATGTTCCGGCAATACTTTAAAAGTATACCACAGGACCTAATTGATGCTGCAAGAATAGACGGATGTAATGAGTTATCAATAATCTTCAGAATACTTTGGCCCAATGCCATACCTGCTTTAGTTACTGTTGGGATAATAACCTTTATGGCTTCATGGAACGAAGTTCTCTGGCCATTGATTGTGATTAGAAATGAAGAGCTGATGACCATGCCACAGTTAGTAACTCTTTTTGTCGTAGGCGGAAGAGCAGAATCTCAGTTAGGAGTTAAGCTTGCCTCTGCAACAATATTAGCCCTACCAATCATTTTAGCTTATTTATTCTTTCAGAAATATTTTATTCAAAGTATGGCATCAACCGGGATTAAAGAGTAAATCAAATAAGGATATACAAAAATGAATGTTCATAAATACAATCAAAATCCAATATTAACAAAGGATAATGTCCCTTTTAAAGTGAACAGTATCTTCAATGCCGGAGCAGTAAAATTTAATGATAAATATTTACTTCTTTGCAGAACCGAGATGCCTAGCGGTAGATCATCACTAACATTAGCTGAAAGTATTGATGGTGTTAATTTTAACGTTGAACAAAAACCAATCCTCCTGCCGGAAGATCATAATGAATTCTACGATTATGTTAATTGGGGAATTGAAGATACAAGGATTACACAAATAGAAGACAGGTATTACCTTACGTATACAGGTTACTCAAAATATCAACCACTGGTGATATTAGCTGAAACTCAGGATTTTAAAAAATTCATCATTCATGGTCCCATTTCCGAACCATCAAACAAAGATTGTTCGTTGTTTCCTGAGAAAATTGATGGCTATTATTGGAAAGTTGACAGACCATCAGCAGCTGACAGAAGGGATATGTGGATAAGTAAAAGTCCGGATTTAATTCATTGGGGTTCATATAGGGTAATGATGGAACCAAAACCCGGTACCTGGGAACATAATAAAATTGGATCATCTAGTAATCCCATTAAAACCGATGATGGGTGGTTGATGCTCTATCATGGTGTTAGAGAGCTTACTTTTGGAGCAATGTATAAATTAGGAATTCTACTACTTGATCTGGATAAACCGTGGATTGTGAAAGGTAAATCGATGGAGCCAATCATTGTTCCTGATTACGACTACGAACGAGTAGGTGATGTAGGGAATGTCGTTTTTTCAAATGGTTGGATTGAGGAACCGAACGGAGAAATTAAGATTTATTATTCCGGAGCAGATCTTAATATTTGTCTGGCAACCACTACAAAAGATTATTTAATTTCAATTTGTTCAGCGAAAGGAAATTGAAATGTTATTTAAAAAATTTTTATAAACATTTTTTATTAATCAGTTTTTGTTGAGCTGGATTGTAAGAATGGCTCTTGCAAAAAAGTATTATGTGGAATTTACTTTTATGAGTTAAGGAATTCAGATTTTTTTGATAGGTCTAAAATATTTTTAATAAGTAATAACCTCTGATTTTTTATCACTAATAAAATTAAATTATTAAATTTAATTTTATGCTTAGAACTATTATTGATTATAAAGAAATAAGATGAATAACAAAGAGATCCCAAATAAAATAGCTTTTATTGGCGATTATTTGCCACGTAAATGCGGTATTGCCACCTTTACTTCAGATATTTATGCTGCTATATCATCACAATATCCAAAAACTGTTTGTTCCGTTGTTGCAGTAAATGATAATAAGGAAGGCTATGATTATCCTAATGAAGTGAGATTTGAAATTGAAGAGCATAAGCTAACTTCTTATCAGCGGGCGGCAGATTTTATTAACTTTAATAATACTGAAATTGTATCGCTTCAGCATGAATTTGGCATTTATGGTGGAAATTCCGGAAGTCATATTCTTGCACTTTTAAGAGATCTACATTTACCTGCTATAACTACGCTTCATACAATACTGGAGAAACCAAGTTCCAATCAATTATTAGTAATGAAAGAGCTTATAAAACTTTCTACCCGTCTTATTTCGATGACAGAAAAAGGTAAAACTTTTTTAACAGATATTTATAAAGCCCCGTTAGAAAAAATTGATGTCATTCCTCATGGAATTCCTGATATGCCGTTTGTTGATCCAAATTTTTATAAAGATCAATTTGGTGTTGAAGGAAAACAGGTTCTTTTAACTTTCGGGCTTCTCTCTCCTCAAAAGGGAATTGAAAATGTTTTAAAAGCATTACCCGATGTGTTGAAAGAATTTCCGGATATAGTTTATGTAATTCTTGGTGCTACACATCCAAACCTTTTAAAAGAACATGGGGAAACATATAGAATGAGCCTTGAACGGATGGCTGCGGATCTAGGAATAAAAAAGAACGTAATATTTTATAACAGGTTTGTTGATATAGAAGAATTGAAGGCTTTCATTGGAATGTCGGATATTTATATTACTCCATATATTAATAAAGCGCAAATAACATCCGGAACATTGGCATATGCTTTCGGTTGTGGTAAAGCGGTTGTATCAACCCCTTACTGGCATGCTGAAGAGCTATTAGCTGATGGAAGAGGCGTTCTGGTTCCTTTCGGAGATTCTGCTGCAATAGCAAAGGAATTAATAAGTCTGTTAAAGGATGAAAACAATCGCCATGCAATTAGAAAAAAAGCTTACCTGCTTGGACGTAATATGATATGGAATGAGATTGCACATCGATATGTTGAGTCTTTTCAAAAAGCAAGGCTTCCAATAATTGAAAAATATCCACGGGTATTTGCTGTTAAAACTCTTGAAGAAAAAAGAGCAGAGCTTCCTGAAATCAGATTAGACCATTTAATCCGGATGACTGATACAACGGGCTTATATCATCATGCAATAGGTTCTATTCCGAATTATAATGAAGGCTACTGCACTGATGATAATGCGCGTGCACTTATTCTTACAATTCTTCTGGAAGAAGTTTACTCAGATAAAGCAAAAATTCTGGAGCTCTCCGGCCGTTATTCCGCCTTTGTGAATTATGCATTTAACAAGAAAACAAAACAGATTAGAAATTTTATGAGCTTTGATAGAAAATGGGTAGAGAATGTTGGTTCCGACGATTGCCAGGGTAGATCTATTTGGGCTTTAGGAACTTGCGCAGGGAGATCGAAATATCCGAATTTTCATATGTGGGGAGGACAATTATTTAATCAGATTATTCCGTCAGCGCTGGAATTAACTTCGCCACGGGCCTGGGCTTTTTCTCTGCTGGGAATAAATGAGTACTTTAAGAGAATGAGTGGGGATACAATTGCTAATCAGATAAGAGATGTACTTACTAATCGTCTCACGGGTATTTATAATTCTGTCGCTGAAGAAGAATGGTTCTGGTTTGAAGAAATTTTATCATATGATAATGCAATTATTCCGCGGGCGCTAATTGTAAGCGGGCAATGGACTGGAAATGATGAAGCATTTGAAATAGGTCTAAAATCTTTAAGATGGCTTTTAAAAACCCAAACCTCAGAGGGCGGATATTTCAGACCGATCGGCTCAAATGGATTTTATTTAAAAAATGGTTACAAAGCAAAATTTGATCAGCAGCCGATTGAGGCTTATTCAATGTTATCTGCATGTCTCGAAGCTTCAAGAGTAACTGACGACAAATTCTGGTTGGAATCAGCAAGAATGGTTTTTGAATGGTTCCTAGGTAGAAACGACCTTGGTATTCCGTTATACGACACTAAGACTGGCGGATGCCATGATGCTCTTCATGTTGATCGGATAAATCAAAACCAGGGAGGTGAATCAACTCTTGCCTTTTTATTATCTCTGATTGAAATGAATATTATGGAAAATTCTTTCCGGTCATTTGAACGGCTTAAGGTCATTGAGCATCATGAAAATATTATAGATAAACAAATTTTGGAAAAACATGAGAGCATTTAGAACAAAGATAGTAATTAGACCTGATTATAAAAGAGTTCTTTACAGACCCTTTATTATTCTTTCTGAAGAAAGAATAATAAAAATCATTGCAAGAATTCTAACCCTTTCTGAAAAGGAAGTTAAAAAAGAACTCAGACAGGTTTTGACAGAATTTGAAGAACGGCATCAAAGGCTGCGTGATTATTATCTCAACAGATTTGAGCAAGTAAAAAAGCATTTGTTAACGGACGAACTTCTTAGTTATGAGAGAAAATTACTAATTGGAGCTTATTTTACACAAGAATATTCAGTAGAATCGGCTGCTCTTTTTAATCCTTCTATAGTATGGCACCCTGATCAATCGGGCTTGCCCGAAGGAAGTCATCGTTTTATTTTAAGCTTGCGGGCTACAGGTGAAGGGCATATTTCATCTATTACTTTTAGATCTGGAGTGATCGATAAGGATAACAAAATAGAAATTCACAACCCCACCCGTTATGTAGTAACTTCAGAAAATATTACCAATCCTGTTTATGAAAAAATGCTTTTTGAACAGAAGCTTATTGAACTCGATTTACTGAATGGTTTTGCAAAAAATGTATTAAATAGTCTCGAAGATAATTTTACTATTACTGATCTTGAAGATTGTATAAATATTTTAATTCGACCTTACAAAAACAGAGACGGGGAAAATATACTCACGGCAAAAGGGATTCTATTACTTGCACATTCAAATTACGAGATTCAATATAATCCTGATCAAAAACTTTCGGAGAGAATTATATTTCCTCATTCCCCCTCCGAAATAAATGGAATTGAAGATGCCCGTTTTGTTGAGTTTACCGATAAAGACGGACAAAGGATTTATTATGCTACTTTTACAGCATTCGATGGTGAAGTCGTTTTACCACAACTTCTTGAAACCAAGGACTTCCTTCATTTCAAAATAAGCACTTTGAATGGACCAGAAGTAAAGAATAAAGGGATGGCACTTTTCCCCAGAAAAATTAATGGACATTATGCAATGATCTCAAGGCAGGATAATGAAAACATTTTTTTAATGTATTCAAAACATCTTCATTTCTGGTACACGAAACAATTAATTGTTAAGCCATCTTATTCTTGGGAATTTGTGCAGCTTGGCAACTGCGGATCACCAATTGAGACCGAAGCCGGCTGGCTGGTATTAAGTCATGGTGTGGGAGCCATGCGCGAATATTCTATTGGAGCTTTCTTATTAGATATAGATGATCCATCAATAGTTATCGGCCGTTTAGAAGAACCTCTGCTAACTCCTAATGAAAAAGAAAGAGAGGGTTATGTACCAAATGTTGTTTATAGTTGTGGGAGTGCTATACACGGAGATGAACTCATCATACCTTATGCTATGTCTGATCATGCAAGCAGCATTGCAAAAGTTCGGATTGATGAATTACTTAAAAAATTAACTGAATCTAAAGCATAAATGGTAGCTTAGTTGAACTTAGGCAGATACGATACAAATCTAATTCTTACAATGAAGACAAATTTATTATTTATAAAATGGATATTAATTTCTTTCCTATTTGTTTTTTGCAGTGAAATATCTGATAGTCAAACAACTTTCATTGTTAATAAATCACACCTTGATTACCTATATAAAGAAATTAAAATTAATGGGAAGCAGATGGCTGTAATTCATATTTACAGTAATGCTCCTGATTACAAATATGTTGGTGATGACGATGAAGGTTTTGCTTGTGTTGACGATGCAGCTCGCGCAGCAATTTTTTATTTAGAATATTATAAAGCGTACAATGATAGTTCAAGTCTTCATAAGTATTATAACCTTGTAGAGTTCCTAATTTATATGCAGGCGGAGAACGGCTTTTTCTATAACTTTATTTGGGAAGACAATTCAATAAATAAGACATTTAATACAAGTGTAGCAGAACCAAATTGGTGGTCGTGGAGAGCACTTTGGGCTTTATCGGAAGGTTATAAAAAATTAAAGGATGTGGATATAGAATTTGCTAAACAAATTTTACCTGTTTTAGTAAAATCAGTTGAAGCGACTAAAAAATCATTTCCACCAGAAAGAATAATTAAAAAAATAAATGGTATCGAATTTCCGACGTGGTTGCCCTCCGAAACCGCAAGTGATCAGGCTTCGATTTTGATACTAGCTCTTCTGAATTATTTCGAAGAAACAAAGGATACCAGTGTTACTTATTGTCTAAACAAACTATGTGATGGTATTTTGATGATGCAAAAAGGAGATTCATTAAAAGTTCCGTTCTATGCTTTTCTGAGCTGGCAAAATATATGGCATGCATATGGAAATAGTCAGTCATTCGCATTATTAAAAGCATCAAAAATTCTGGTAAGAGATGATCTTCAGACTGCCGCATTGAATGAAATAAATTTCTTTTACGATTATCTGTTGGACGAGAATTTTTTAAGCAGTTTTACAATTGAGAATGATAATGACTCG
>JARRKK010000106.1:0-10231 GCA_037388105.1 Ignavibacteriaceae bacterium
TTCAAGTCTGTAATCCCATGGAAAATGCCCGGTTAAATCATGTGTTTTAGCATTACCATTATTATCTATAAAGCTTTTAAAAGATATGATCATACCATCCGATTGCTCCCAATCTACCCCACCAACATTTTTATCCTTCACCTTAAATAGCAGATAAATATATGGGTCTTTATATAAGCATTTAAAAACAACATTTGCAGTATCATCTGCAACATGTTCCCCTTCCTTCCAACTAAATCCACTGCTTGGTAAATATGCTGTTTGACCATAACCAAGTACAACAGAATCGGCCATTGCCCAAACTGCGTCTTCAACACCATCTATGACCACGTCTTCAGCACCCTGAAGAAAGCGGGCATAAATTGCATCCTCACGGACATACTTATTTGTTGCCCATTGTCCGAAAATATCACTTGACAAGCCCATTAATAAAATAATGCTCATCAGAAAAAATAACATCTTCCTCATAGAAGACTCCTTTCTATTATTTTGTTGATTTTAATCCTATTAATAATTCAACACTTGTAATCATGATCGATTACATAGATATAGATATTACTCTTTATATCCATTAGAAGCAATGAGTTTTTTCCATCAGTACACAAAAATATTATAGCATTAGATACGTTATATTAGTTAAATATTTTTAAAGAATAATGCATTCCATTAATAATCATTTCACAAACTCTTTTCCCAATCGTAAGAAATGCAAGGATCGACCATCACCCCTATTTTAGTAGCTTGCAAATAACATCGATTTCAGTTTAGCCTTTAAATCCAATAATAGTAATATTGATCATTAAATAATATTACTGAGTCCAAAAGTTGCTACTATCAATTTCAAGATTTTCACAATTAATAGAACCGTTAAAATCGCACAACACCTTTTTCAAAAGTTTATTCTTAGACAACTTTATTAAAACTCTTTTAAGACCTCATCTCCGTCGGAATCATACTTCCTATCTATAATTGACTACAAAGATTCCGGCGAGAATATTTTTAGCAGAATTTAATTCCTTAACAAGGGAGAGGATCAAGTATTTTGTCTTTCCCTAAATATTAATGTAATCATTCAACACTTGTGAAATCGTTACAATTGATTTGTTAGACATATAAGCAATTTCCCTCACCAGAGTTACCTTTAGTAATATGCATACCAAAATATGATGGTAAATTTGAAGCATCAAAACTATATTCATAATTTCCGGCTTCCAATTCACCCTGATAAACTGAAGTAACCTTTTCACCTATTAAATTATAAACATCCAGCGAAACGTTTGAGCTAACAGGTAAACCAAAACTAAGAGTAGTTGATGGATTAAATGGATTTGGATAGTTTTGAGCCAGCACAAAATTAAGCGGTAATGATTTACCCAGATTTACTACATCAGAATAATGATAACTACCATTAAAATCGATTTGTTTTAATGTATAACTATATTGGGTGCTCTGGGAAATTGTTCTATCTACATAAGCGTAATTATTACTCTCTGTTGTTGTCCCTTTACCTTCAACGAACCCTATGGTTATAAAAGGACTGCCTGCTGTGCTCCTTTGGATTTCAAACCCTCTGTTATTTAACTCACTTGCAGTTGACCATTTAAGCTGGACTATATTATCAATATAATTTGCTGTAAAAGATGTTAGCTCAACAGGTACATAAGTTCCGGAGAAATCAATATTATCCCAATAGTTTGTGCTACTATAATCTCTTGCAGCAGGAAAATCAGGGATAATGGTTAACGTGGCTGCCGTTACTCCTATATCGGCTGAGTAATCAAATGTAAGTTGTTCCCATTGATTTATTAATGTATTTGGGACGTTGTGGTCAACATTTGGTGGTTCTAATTTAAGGTTAAAATCAGAAATAACATCTTTGTATACCATAACTTTAATTATCGAGTTATTGGCATCTAAAGTAAGATCCGGGAAATCACTACACCAAACTCCCGCCCATGGATCACCATCGGCACCAACAACAAGCATAGCACAACTATCAGATGAATTTAAACCTCCAACACTGGGGTTTGCCACAATCGAATAATTTCCACCTGTTCCTTGTGAAAATATATTCCAGACCCAATCATTACCAAGGGTTTCATAATCAATGTAAGGCTGCTGTGCAAACATTGAAACCGGAATGCAAAAAAACAAAAACAATAACAATCGTTTCATATTGATCTCCTTTTTGATCGATGAATGATAAATGAATTAAATGAGAGAAGTTAGATAATATTATTGTGCCTCTTTAAACTTTGTAAGAACCTAATGAAATAATTAGTCATTGTCAAGAAACCATTTCCAGAATTTCCTATCGGAATTAGGAAGGATAATATTGACCTGTCACCTCCCCATTATTATATCGATTGCATGATAAATCACTTTATCAATTTAATAACTTGCCTTATTAAATTGATAAGATACAATCACCATTATTTTTCAATTGATTGATTATTGTAGTTAAACCATTCAATGATTAATTTCGTTATAGGCATAAATCTTGCGAAAATGAATCTGATTTTGAAATTGGGGTAAAAAATTTATTGGCTTGTTATTCAAGATTAAAACAGATTGATGTAGCACTTATTAATCAACTAACCTTCAATTTAATTTGGGAACTATTGTTACTTTAGCAATGCTGAAATAACAGAGATTAAAAATTCAGAAAATTATTAAAGAGAAACAATTATGCAAATTACAGAAGCAGATCTAGCAATATTTATAGTTTATATACTATTTATCGTCGGATTAGGTTTGTGGGTATCCCGCGATAAAAAGGGACATCAAAAAGATTCAAAGGATTATTTTCTTGCTGGCAAGTCGCTCCCCTGGTGGGCAATAGGAGCTTCACTGATTGCAGCAAATATTTCTGCGGAGCAATTTATAGGAATGTCCGGCTCCGGTTTTGCAATAGGCTTGGCCATTGCAACATATGAATGGATGGCAGCGTTAACTTTAATTATTGTCGGAAAATTCTTTTTGCCGATTTTTATTGAAAAGCAATTGTATACTATTCCCGAATTTGTAGAACAGAGATATAGTACAAATCTTAAAACAATCCTGGCAGTTTTTTGGGTAGCACTTTTTATTTTCGTTAATCTGACATCAGTAATGTTTCTGGGTGGTAAGGCAATTGATACTATTGTCGGTAATGGGGATGGTAGTTTGATTATGTATGCAATTTTAGTTATTGCATTTATCGCTGCTGCTTATTCTCTCTATGGAGGTCTTTCTGCAGTTGCCTGGACCGATGTTGTGCAGGTAATACTACTAATCACCGGTGGTCTTATAACAAGCATAATTGCGCTTAACAATGTAACTCCCGACGGTAATATATTTCAAGGACTCTCACATATTTATAATGTAGCAGGTGAAAAATTCAGCATGATTCTTTTGCGTGACAATCCTGAATTCTTTAATCTACCAGGTATAGCTGTTTTAATCGGGGGTATGTGGGTGGCAAATTTATATTACTGGGGATTTAATCAATACATCATACAACGAACACTTGCTGCAAAATCATTACAGGAAGCACAAAGAGGAATTGCATTCGCAGCATTTTTGAAATTGATTATCCCTTTGATTGTTGTTATACCTGGAATTGTAGCGTATGTTATGTTTACTCAACCGGAAGGTACAGCTATCATTCCTGGAGTAAAAGAGGCCTTCAAAAATACAAGCGGAGGTATTAACTATGATAAAGCTTATCCCTGGCTTATCAGTGTATTTATTCCGGCAGGATTAAAAGGATTAGTCCTCGCTGCATTAACTGCGGCTATTGTTTCTTCTCTTGCATCAATGCTTAATTCTACTTCAACAATTTTCACAATGGATATATACAAACCATATTTTGGTAAAAATTCTGATGAAAAAAGAATAGTAACAGTTGGAAGAATAGTATCAGCAGTTGCACTTGTAATTGCAGTTTTAATGGCACCGCTGCTTGGTAATATTCCCCAGATGTTTCAATACATCCAGGAATATACTGGCTTGGTAAGTCCTGGTATATTAGCCGTTTTTATTATGGGTTTATTCTGGAAAAAGACAACAAACAAAGCAGCAATTATCGGAATAATTCTTTCGGCAATTGTAGCATTGATTCTCAAAAGTTCATTTGTAGATCTACCATTTTTAGATCAAATGTTTTACACTTTGATCATTACTATGGTAATCATTGCAGGAGTAACTCTAACAACTTCGGATACTGATGATGACCCTAAGGGAATATCACTTACAGCTAAGTTATTTAAAACAGATTCTGTATTTAATATAAGTGCATATATAATTATAATAATTTTAGCTGTCTTATACGCATTGTTCTGGTGATCAGACACTATATATTGATTTTAATTTAAAAGTGATGAAAAAAAGTGAATAGTATTTTGCATAGAAATTTTTTCAAATGAAACGTATTTTGATTTTATAAAGAAAGAGAAAATATGAAGTCAAACAATAATATCATTATTAAGTTCTCAATGCTTTCTGCTTCGTGCCTATTATGCTTGATAGTAAACTGTTCATCTAATGAAAATAATCCTGCAGAACCGTCTGATATTACGGACACAATTCCCGGATGGAACCTGGTTTGGAGTGATGAGTTTGATAGTCCTAATATAGATCTTACTAAATGGGAACATGAGGTCAACGGTGAGGGTGGTGGAAATAATGAATTACAATACTATACTGATAGAGTATTAAACTCTTTTATTGATGATGGTAAACTCGTAATTAGAGCTCTGAAAGAATCCTATACCGGACCTGATGGAACTCGAGAATATACCTCAGCAAGGCTTAGAACAAAATATAAAGGTGACTGGAAATATGGACGTTTCGAAATAAGCGCCAAACTTCCTATCGGGCAAGGATTGTGGCCAGCTATCTGGATGCTGCCAACTGACTGGGTATACGGTGGTTGGGCTGCGAGTGGAGAGATTGATATAATGGAATTGTTAGGTCAGGACCCGGTAAGAGTTTACGGGACCCTTCATTATGGGGGTGAATGGCCAAATAACACTCAATCTGGAGATTCTTATGTTTTAACAAGCGGAAGTTTTACAAGCGTATTTCATGTATTCACACTTGAATGGGAAGAAAATGAAATCAGATGGTACGTCGATGACATATTATATCAAACCCAGAAAAGTTGGAACTCTGCTAATGGAGATTATCCGGCACCATTTGATCAAAGGTTTCATTTATTATTAAATGTTGCGGTCGGAGGCAACTGGCCTGGCAATCCTGATAATACAACTGCTTTCCCACAATCTATGCTAGTTGATTACGTAAGAGTCTATAAAAAGGCAGAGTAATATATTTTAGGTTCAGGATTTTAACACATATAAACTAAGTGAAATTCCATTCCACAATGAAACCTCTTAATGTTTCTTTAATAATTTTTTCTATCATATTATCATCACATTACCTTTTAGCTCAGTCAGATGTTATTGCGAAGATAGGCAACACTGAATTGACAAAAGATGAATTCAGATTACGCTATGAGCTCTCACCAAGAATACTATCAAATAATTCTGAAAATAAGGATTCCCTCGAACTAAAACTTTTATACTCATTAATAGCAGAAAAACTCTGGGCAATTGAAGCAGTGGATAAAGGGTTAGCGAACTCAGAAAATTATAAATTCTTTTATTCTCCAATAGAAAAAATATATGTTAGAGATGAACTATTCAGAATTGAGGTTAAAGATAAAGTTAAAGTTACAGATGATGATATATCCAAAGGACTTAGTAAATATGTCAAAATACTTCAGGTAAGAACGCTATCTTCAAATGACTCATCCGAAATCTATAAACTTTATTCCCAATTGACAGATGTTGGTTCTATTGATTCATTATTGAAAATAAATCCAGACATTAAACCGAAATCTTCCTTAATAGAAATTAAATTTGGTGACTTGACCAATGAAACTATTGAAGATAACATATATCAATTAAGCAAAAACGAGTTTACATTTCCTATTCAAAATGATAATAACTGGTTTATCTTTGAACTTACAGGCATAAGACCGAATATACCGGAAGTCTCACAGGAAAAATTTCAAAAAGATGTTGAAGAAATTATTAGAAATCGTAAAACCCGAAATCTCTATAACGATTTCTATAAAAAGTATTTCAGTGGATACACTTTGGAAGCTAATGAAAAAATATTTCTCAAACTTTCTGAGCAATTCTTTAATGTAATAAAATCCAGATCAGATAATGATGAAAATAATAAACAAGAATACTATTTAACGGAGAGTGATATTCTTAAAGTAAAGGAAATAATTGGTAATGACTTTCTTAATCAGGAATTATTTATTACTAGATATGGCCCGGTAAAAGTTTATGATTTTCTTAGTGATCTTACTTTAGTTGATGTCAGTTTCCAAAATCTTAGTCAAACATCGGTTAATAAAGTTTTATCTAATGAGTTAAAAAGATTTATGCAGCAGGAAACAATTTATCGAATTGGTAAAGCGAGTGGTTTAGAAAAATCCAATGAAGTAAAATCTTATTTAAAAATGTGGAGAGATAATCTGCTGGCACAAATGTTAAAAAACACTTTTAACTCTCAAGTGGATGTGAAAGAATATGAGATCCTTCAATATTACAATAAAGAATTTCCAGACTCGTCGGTATATCCTCAATTAAATCTACATCTAATTAGTACTCATAGTTTAGAACAAATGGAAGAAATTTTAAATCTGCTTGAAAGTGGCGAAAGCTTTGAACAAATATTAACTAAATTGGATTTGAATGAAGATATATATTATGAAAAAATTTCTGAGTATAGCAAACTGAGTGATTACGGTGAGGTAATGAATATTATTACAGAACTTGAGGCAGGTGATATATTTGGACCGATTAAAACTTCCAGAGGATATACTATTGTAAACGTAAACGAACCACCGAAAGTAAGCGATTCTTTGATTTTAGAATTGAAAGAATCAAAAGATAAAATTTCTCAAAGATTATACTTCGAAAAATTGAATAACTTACTGGAGGATGAAACAATTGAGTTGGCCAATAAGTACAATGTACAAATCAACGAGGATTTCAATTACTCGGAGAGTTACTCAAATTTAAATTTATTTGTGCATAGATATATGGGTTTCGGTGGTCGTATTGCGGCAGTTCCATTCACAACTCCAGATTATAAATGGTACTATAGATGGAAAATACAAACTGATATAAATCCTTAATTATAAAGGTACTCGAGTTGTCAAAAAGTAAAATGTCAAACCAGACAATGTTATTACTTACTTTTTTATTATTAAATATTTCTGTTGAATATTTCGCTCAGAATAAATCCACGTTAATAACTTATATTCATCCAAAACCGGGAGCAGAATATATCACACCACAATCCAGCATATTAATTAAAATTGACAACAACTTTAATAAAAACTTAAAATTAAATGATTTCCATTTCTTGGTAGTCGGAGAGAAAAGCGGATTACACCCAGGAGAGACTATAATTTCTGACAATACAATAATTTTTAAACCCGATTCAATTTTCAGTACCTCAGAAAATATTTTTGTTTCTTTTTTTACCGGAATCCCAAATTGGAAAGACACGTTACAATTTTCATTTGCAACCAGTAGTATCAAGGAATTTGATCAGGCAATTTTATTGTCTGTTTCGGATGATGAGAAATTAAACAGACTATTAGAACATACTGATATTGATTTCGAAAAAACAGGTGAAGTACGTACTATAAATGGTGTTTCTGTACCAAGCGATTTCCCACAATTCGCGCCAAGTATTTTTAACGAAGGAACTGCAGACGGAAGAATATTTCTAAATAACTGGCTTGGCTCCCCGTACATTATGATTCTTGAGAATGATGGCACACCTTATTTTTATCAAAGAGTAGAAAACCGTGCAAGAGACTTTAAGGTTCAACTGAATGGAATGCTTACCAGAAGATACATAACTAATCTGTATGGTTTTGTTGGGATGGATTCTAATTATACTGTGATTGATACTTTTTTATGCACAAATGGTTATGGCACGGATGAACACGAAATTTATATGTTGGAAGACGGTCATTATTTTCTTATTGCCCTTGGTTATCGTCAGGTTGATATGAGTTTAATTGTACCTGGTGGGGACCCGAATGCAACAGTTATTGATAATCACATTCAGGAATTTGATGAGAATCATAATCTTGTTTTTGAATGGTTATGCTATGATCATGATCAATTTAATATCACCAATGCAATAGGTGTAGATTTTACTCAGCATACAATAAACTACATTCATATGAATTCTATTGCAATAGACTACGATGGCAATATTGTCATATCGAGCCGGCACCAAAGTAAAGTAGTAAAAATAAACCGGCAGACTGGAGATGTAATCTGGGAATTGGGTGGTTTACATAGTGACTTTGATTTTATTAATGATAGTTATGGTATCTCATACCAGCACTTTGCGCGTCCTGTCGATGGCAAACCAAATCATTACACTGTATTTGATAATGGGAATTTTCATAATCCACCATTTTCGCGTGCTGTTGAATTTCAAATTGATACCTTAAATATGACTGCAACTAAGGTCTGGGAATACCGGCATACTCCAGACAGATATTCTCATTGGATGGGAAATGTTCAGCGTCTTCCAAACGGAAATACTCTAATTAACTATGCTGACGGATCATTGCCTGCTGGCCTGGATAAAAACTCATTACTGCCAATAGATACTTCTTTTAATCGCTTTACAAAAATTACGGAACTAGAAAATCATACCAGGTATTATTTTGCTGCAGCAGCAATTGATAGTATGGGAATTGTTAGCCCACTATCCAATATTGAAAGTGCATTGGTGAATTTTACTCCACCTGGTGAAAACTTTATAATTAATGGAGACTTTTCTGCAGGTGGTTATTTTTGGATATTTAACGTATTTGATAATGCAAATGCTTCAGGCAGAGTTAATAGTTCCGGAGAATATGAGGTAAATATTAACAATGGCGGTACTGAACGATGGTATATACAACTCTCACAGGAAAATATTCCTTTGATTTACGGAAGGACCTACCAATTTGAATTCGATTACAGAGCCTCCTCATTACGAATACTTGATGCAAAATTGGAACGAAATGGACCACCCTATGAAAATTATAGTCAGAACGAGTATTTCTTAGTAACCACGCAGATGAAACACTACTCATTGCAATTTCAAATGCAATATCCAAGTGATTTTGAAGCGAGGGTTATGTTTAACTGCGGAGCTGAAAGTCCGGATCTGTTCATAGATAATGTTTCAGTTAAAGAAATTGTAACATCAATTGAAGAGGAAAATGAAGTATTAGTGAATAAATATTTCTTAAATAATAATTACCCAAATCCTTTTAACCCAACCACAAATATCGAATTTCAGATTGCAGATTTTGGATATGTTACGGTAAAGGTTTACGATGTTCTTGGCAAAGAAGTAAAAACGTTAATAAAAGAAGATTTAGCTGCAGGGAATTATAATGTTGATTTTAACGCCAATAATCTAACTAGTGGAATATACTTTTACAGGCTGAGCGTTAACAATTTTAACATTACAAAGAAAATGGTACTCATAAAATAATAAAAGACAAAATAATACCGCTTTAAAATATGCGGGGCCGACGAGACTCGAACTCGCGACCTCCTGCGTGACAGGCAGGCGTTCTAACCAAACTGAACTACGACCCCGAAAACATTAATTTTTTCAAAAAACGAATTCAAATATAAAGTTGTCCTAATCGAATTGCAAAGTAGTGAATTTATCAATCACCAAACGAAATGCCTATTGCACGTGCCGCTTTAACTGATTGGTTATCCGGAGAAACTAATTTCTGTTTTGCGATAGCATCTTCAATTTTTACATTCTTTATTTCGTTACCTTTTAACGCAACCATTCTATTGAATTTTTTTGCTGCAGCAAGTTCAATTGCAAAATACCCAAATTTGGTGGAGAGAATTCTATCGAATGGTGTTGGACTTCCCCCCCTTTGTAAATGTCCTAAAACTGTTACTCGTGATTCCCTTCCGGTGTTCTCTTCTATATTATCAGCTACGACTTTTCCTATACCTCCTAATTGAATCGGATCTGTTCTCTTTTTATCTGTTCCCTTCATAATAAGTTTACCACCAAGAGGTTTGGCTCCCTCGGCAACACAAACGAGACTAAATCTTTTCCCTACTAATTCTCTTTTTAAAATTTTATCATATACTTTTTGCCATGAAAATGGAATTTC
>JARRKK010000107.1:0-7625 GCA_037388105.1 Ignavibacteriaceae bacterium
CGGAAATGGAGCAGATCCCAGTCCACCAGCAATTATCACTGCGGTTTCATAATCACCAATATAATTAAATCCTTTTCCAAGAGGACCCAAAGTATCAATTGTATCACCAATTGCTTTTTGTGAAAGCAGCTTTGTTCCTCTGCCGTATGGGCTAAAAAGTATATAAAAATAATCCCCGCTTACATCGCATACACTAAAAGGTCTTCTAAGCAATGGAAAATATGATTGCTCAATACGCAGATTAACAAACTGTCCTGGCTCAACAATATTTGCTATTTCCGGGCAGAAAATTTTAAACAGAAATATATTTTGTCCTAATTCAATTTTATCTGCAATTGGAGCATTAATAATGAACAAAACTATTCCTACTAATTGATGTCATGCGAATAAAATAATTAATGGAGCTGAAAGGCAGGATTAAGGTTTTACTTTTCTTGATTTTATATATCCCGAATCGTAACTAATAAATACTTATTTACAAAGATAAATGCAGGAAATCATTTAACAAAATCATCGTTTATATTTCTTTTCTATGCCGTGTATTTTATCTAATCTTTTCTGGTGCCTCCCCCCCTCGAACGGAGTGTTAAGCCAAACATCAATAATCGATTTAATTGTTTCTTCCCCCAATGATTTTGCTCCAAGGACAAGAATATTTGCATCGTTATGACTGCGGGAACTTTTAGCCGAAAATTCATTATAGCAAGTTGCAGCCCTGATGCCTTCAATCTTGTTTGCAGCTATTGCAGATGGGATTCCGGTTGCATCGATAATGAATCCACAATCAACACCTTTTTGTTGTACTTTTTCCGCCACCGATTCAGCAAAGTCAGGATAGTCGCAAGATTTTTCATCAAATGTACCCTGATCATAAACCTGGTAACCTTTTTCTGCAAGTATTTTTATGAGAATATTTTTTATCCTGAAACCAGTATGATCGGACCCGATTGCAATTTTTTTAAAGGGAAAATTGACCGAGGATGACGAAGAAGAATAACCAGGAATTTCTTTTTCAAGAATTGTTAATTTATGTTTTCTTATCAGATCAACCGCAAGCGGTGTAAGGATTGATTCCCGTCCAACAACTATTACTTTGCTGCCACTATTAATGGTATTTACAACATCTTGTTCAGTTATCAGCTTTTTCATTACAAGAAGGACGGACTAAATATATTCGGACAGTTTATTTATGTTAAGATAGTCAACAACTTTATTTACATCCTGTGCTCTATCTCTCCGACAAATTAGCAATGCATCTTCATCATTTATTACAATAAGGTTATCTACCCCAATAATAGCTGTTAACTTACCCGGCGAGTATATGTATGAATCGACAGACTTCTCTGTATATACATTTCCAATTTTCGTATTTCCGTTTTCATCCTTTGAACTTAACTCATAAACAGCTTCCCAGCTTCCCACATCACTCCATTCAAAATTACCTTTTATAAGATAAACCTTTTTGGAATGTTCCATTATTCCATAATCAATGGAAATTTTCTTTAACCTTCCGTATACATTTGTAAGTACATCCTGATATTCCGGTTTTCCAATTGCATCACTTATTGTCATCAATCCTTCATGAAGATCGGGCATAAATTCATTAATCTCTCTCAGCATCACATCTATTTTATGGATGAACATACCGCTGTTCCAAAAGAAATCGCCGCTATCGACAAACCTAACTGCAGTCTGGTAATTGGGCTTTTCAGCAAAAGTTAATACCTTATATACACTGTCTGATACTGCATTTTCATCTATTTGAACATAACCATAACCGGTCTCCGGTCTGGAAGGTGGAATTCCTATAGTAAGAATCGCCTCTGTTTCATTTGCAAATTTTGCAGCACTCAGTAAAGTATTATGGTATTCCTCTTCTCCATGGATTATATGATCTGCCGGAAGTATCAGTGTTACAGCATCCGGATCTTTTTTTCTGATAAGAATTGAAGCGAGACCTATACAAGCTGCAGTATTTCTTCCGAAAGGTTCTTCGATTATATTTTCAACCGGAAGTTCCGGTAATTGTGTAAGCACACCCGCAATCTGAAGTTTGTTTGTAATTATATAAATATTTTCAGGAGCTATAATTCCTTTTAATCGGGCAACAGTATCCTGAATAAGTGTTTTATCACCGAAGATCTTGAGCAATTGTTTAGGTTTCTTCTTTTTGCTCCGGGGCCAGAAACGAGAACCGACCCCACCAGCCATAATTACCGCATAAATATTCATTGAATTATACTTTATTTGTCATTAAACTAATTTCTTCCCCAAAATCTTCAGCTTTGTTCAAATAATTTGTTATATCTAAATCCTTGCCGCGTACAAGGGCAACTATCACAATCAGGCAGGCTTGAATTGATTCAATAATATTTTTTCCCGGTAGTAGTTCACTGGATTTTATCATTAGCAACGCCCTCGAAATTATCAGGTGCATTTCAGCAACTATCTCATAACCCTGTTTTTCAGAAATCTCTGCATTAACTCTCATAACCTTAGCAAAATAAGCAAGGTCTTTAGGATTCACATCATTGATCTCCATTTGCCTTAACATTCTATCAATTGGTTTGATAGGATCTAAAATGATCATTTCAAAATTACTAATGTGACCATTTCCAGCTTTTTTCTTACTAATAAAAGTGTTCCTTTTAAATTCTGCTGATGGAGTTGAAATTAATAGATCCGAATTAGTTTTATTCTGAGTTAGATTAATATTTATTTCTTCATCCGCAATTGTTTTAACCCCGGATAATCTATTGAGAGCATTTTTGACAAGAACTGAATTATCACCTTCTAATATGTGGTTTAAATCTGTGATAAGGTATTGACTGTGTTCTTTAAATTGCTCAGAAAGTTTGAAGAAGTCTATTCTTCTCTGGGTAAGAAAATTATATATTTCGTTTAACCTAATCGCAAGAGTTGATAATTCAGTCAGCTTTTTCATTTTATCAATGTCAGTTAATATATCATCTGAATTTAAAAGCGATTCCCTTAACAGCCCCACAGCTTCAAGTTGATGCGTAGTTAACCTTAAGTTGTTTGAAGCAGCAGTTAAACTTTGCACTATATACTGTTTTATTAAATTCATATTACAAATGTAGTTGAGGCATTAACAATTTTAGGACTAATCATTGGTTCCGTGAAAACAGGAATTATTGATTAATAAAATATATGTACTAGGTTAGTGATAATCAATTTTAGCAAGAGTTAAAGAATGCAATTGCCTAATATTTGTTTTGTTAATCATAAATTCTTGACATTACTTTTGAGTAGTGTTAGCTTTGAAAGACAATTTTTAAATAAAATTATGACAAATGTTAACAGAATTCGGTAAAGTTTTTGCATTTATTCTAACTGCGATAATGTTTGTCATAATTGCTGTATTCGCTGCCAAACTAATCAGACCAGCCCGCCCAACTACAGAGAAATTAACTACATATGAATGCGGTGAAAATCCCGAGGGTTCGCCATGGGTTAAGTTCAATATAAGATTTTATGTAGTTGCTCTTATCTTTTTAATTTTTGATGTTGAAGTTGTAATGCTCATTCCCTGGGCCTTAGTTTATCAGGATGGCGGTATATTGGGATTTTCAGTTGGTGCAATCTTCCTAATTTTACTTGGTCTCGGAATGGCATATGAATGGCGAAAAGGTGATCTTGAATGGGCTCGCCCTGATATTATTCCACCTGTATTAAAAAAACCGGATCCTCCGGGACAAGATATAGAAAAGCAACTAAGTTTAGTAGAATAAGATTTATGGGATTACTAGATAAGCAGTTCACCGACGATAATATTGTAGTAACAAAAGTCGAAGATCTATTGAACTGGGCAAGATTATCTTCCCTATGGCAAATGGGCTTTGGATTGGCATGCTGTGCAATTGAGATGATGGCTACATCTGCTTCGCACTATGATTTCGATAGATTCGGAGTTATACCCAGACCTTCTCCCCGTCAATCGGATGTAATAATAGTTTCCGGAACAGTCACACTTAAAATGGCAATCCGGATAAAAAGACTTTACGAACAAATGCCTGACCCAAAATACGTGATTTCGATGGGAAGCTGTTCTAACTGTGGCGGTCCCTATTGGGAACACGGATATCACGTATTAAAAGGCGTAGATAGAGTTATTCCTGTTGATGTGTATGTACCCGGATGTCCGCCTAGACCTGAAGCACTATTAGAGGGATTGCTAAAACTTCAAGACAAAATTAGAAATGAATCATTAGTGAAAGAGAGTGTTTGAAAACACCAGAAGAAATACATGATATTTTGAATGTTAAATTTGGAAAAGCGATTATCGAATTGATATCTGCTCCACCCTCTGAAGCATATATTTCTGTTGATCCACTAGAAATCGATAAGATATGTTTCTTCTTAAAAGATGAGAAGGAATTGCAATTTAATTCATTAATGAACCTCTCGGGTGTTGACGATGCAAACAGTGAGAAAGTAAAGGATGAAAACGATAATGAAATAATTAAAGGCGGAACGCTGAGTGTTTACTATCATCTGGAATCAACTATGTTAAAACACAAAATTAATCTGAAGGTCTCCACTGAGAGAGAAAATCCTGAAGTTGTTTCTGTTGAAGATATATGGCGATCTGCTGACTGGCATGAACGTGAAGCATTTGATATGTATGGTATAAAATTTCTGAATCACCACAACCTGATCAGAATATTGATGCCATATGATTGGGAAGACAGTTACCCGCTCAGAAAGGATTATCAAAATCCTGAGTTTTACAAAGGGATGAAGGTACCGTATTAGTTGGTGATATTTCAAATAAGAAATCAGAAATGAAAATTAATTATAAAATTTTAATTTTTAATAGATATTTGTCACTGATTTACGAGAATTTTGAATTAAAGTTGAGATAGCAGAAAAGTTTAATGAATCTCAAATCAGAAGAAATGGTATTGAATATGGGACCTCAGCACCCATCTACTCATGGTGTGTTGAGACTGGAGTTAGTTCTTGAAGGGGAGCTAATCAAAGATGTTATCCCTCATATAGGTTATCTTCATCGTTGTTTTGAAAAACATTCCGAGGCAATGACCTATCCTCAAGTTATTCCTTATACAGATAGGATGGACTACCTTGCTTCAATGTATAATGAATTTGGGTATGTATTAGCAGTAGAAAGATTAATGGGGATAGAAGTCCCGGAAAGAGTTGAATATATCAGAGTTATAATGGGTGAATTGCAGCGGATTGCTTCTCACCTGGTTGCTCTTGGAACATACGGTGCAGATATAGGAGCTTTTACACCATTCTTATTCTGTTTCAGAGACCGTGAAAAAATATTAAATCTTTTTGAAATTACCTGCGGTGCGCGATTATTATATAATTATATGTGGGTAGGCGGTGTATCCCACGACCTCCATCCGGAATTTATACGGTTAACCAAAGACTTCATTAAGGAGTTTAAACCAAACTTAAAAGAACTTAATGAGCTATTATCATATAATCAGATATTTATCGATAGAACAGCCAACGTAGGTGTTCTTCCGGCTGACACAGCTATTAACTACGGAGTAACAGGACCGAATTTAAGAGCAAGTGGTGTTAAATGGGACCTTAGAAGAGATGATCCTTACTCAGTTTATGATCGATTTGATTTTGAAATCCCTGTGGGTAAAGGAGAAAAAGGAACTGTTGGTGATTGCTGGGACAGATACTACATTCGCATCCTCGAAATAGAAGAAAGTTTAAAAATAATTGAGCAGGCTATAAATACAATACCTGAAGGGGATGTAACTTCGGCAATTCCAAAAAGAGTTAAACCTCCTGTCGGACAAATTTATTCTCGCGTTGAAAATCCACGAGGTGAATTAGGATATTTCATTATTAGCAATGGTTCGGTTAATCCATTTAGAGTAAAAGTCAGAGCTCCCTCTTTTGTAAATCTTGAAGTATTTGGAAAACTATGTAAAGATCATTTAGTAGCAGATGTTGTAGCAATACTTGGTAGCATTGATATTGTGTTAGGAGAAGTAGACAGATGATGTACGATTGGCTTTACACATTAACCGGAAGTCAAATACTTGCAGCGATCATCCAGAGTTTACTGCCGTTGTTCGCTTTTATTCTTCCATTTGCGTTGTTCGCTGTTCTGCTTGAAAGAAAAGTAGCTGGGCATATGCAGGATAGGCTGGGTCCAATGAGAGTTGGTTACCATGGGATTCTACAAACAATTGCAGATATTCTAAAACTCATCCAGAAAGAAGATATTATTGCCAGTAATATAGACACAAAGTTTTTTAATCTATCACCTGTCCTCGTTTTTGCTGGCAGCTATGCGGCATTTGCTGCAATACCATTCTCAGGTGCATTCCTCGGTTCGAATATTGATCTTGGGATACTCTATATAGTCGCAGTAACAGGAATTGTAGTTGCCGGTATATTAATGGGTGGATGGTCATCAAATAATAAATACTCCCTATTGGGTGCTATGAGGTCTGCCGCACAAATCATAAGTTATGAAATACCAACCTTGCTCATTGTAGTCACCGTTATAATGATTACCGGTACTATGAATCTATATACAATGAGTGAATGGCAGACAGATCATTTTTGGAACTGGCTGATACTTGGTGGACCCGTGTATGGTATACAAAAGATTCTTTTAATTCCATTAATGGTTGTATCATTTCTGATAATTTTCCTAAGTACACTTGCAGAAGTTAATAGAACTCCGTTTGATATTCCTGAAGCCGAGTCAGAGCTTGTATCAGGTTATCATACTGAATATTCAGGTATGAAGTTCGCAATATTCTTCTTGGCAGAGTATGCCAATATGTTTGCTATTTCAGTTATTGTTTCTGCCTTATTCTTAGGAGGATTTCAATCACCTGTGGGATACATAGGCAAATTATTAAACATAGAATGGTTAATACCAATTGAACAATTTTTCTGGTTTTCTTCCAAGGGAATATTTTTCGTTTTTGTCCAGATGTGGCTACGATGGACTTTGCCTCGTTTCCGAGTTGACCAATTGATGGCTTTTTGTTGGAAATATTTAATTCCTTTTTCATTTGTAATACTATTAATTGTAGGATTAATTACAGTTCTTTAATGAGAAATTATTTTTTAAAATTCTGGGGAGGATTAATAACAATATTGATAGGAATGAAAGTGACTTTGCGTCATCTTTCTGTTCCTGCCGTAACAATCCAATATCCTACAGTCAAACCGGAGTTGCCAGAACGTGAGAGGAATCGTCTCTATGTTAATATGGATGATTGCATAGGATGTGATCAATGTGCACGTGCTTGTCCTGTAAATTGTATTGAGATTGAAACAGTTAAGTCAGTTCCAGGTGATGAAATTGGTGTAACATCAAATGGGAAGAAGAAAGCACTGTGGGTAACAACTTTTGATATCGATATTGCAAAGTGCTGCTACTGCCAGCTTTGTGTATTCCCCTGCCCTACTGATTGTATTTATATGACGGATGTTTATGAATTTTCAGAATTCGAAAGAGAAAACTTGGTTTATGATTTTGTTACTCTCACGCCTGAGGAGATTCAAGAGAAGAAGATTAAGTATGAAGAATATACGGTTATGAAGGAAGCTGAAAAAGCCGCGGCAGCAAAAAAGAAAGCTGAAGAGGCTGC
>JARRKK010000107.1:7637-9629 GCA_037388105.1 Ignavibacteriaceae bacterium
AAAGATAAACCCGAGGGTGAATCTAAAAAAGACAAAGAGTAAAAACACGATGACAACTTATGACATGATATTCTATTTGTTTGCGGCAGTAACTATTATATCTGCATTTTTTGTTGTTACAAACAGAAATATTGTTCATTCTGCATTTTATTTGCTGTTCACTTTTTTCGGCGTTGCAGGAATTTATGTGATGCTGGGATCAGATTTTGTAGCAATAGTTCAGTTAATCGTTTATGTCGGCGGAATTCTGATATTACTATTATTTGGTGTGATGCTTACAAATAAAATTACTAGTGTGGATATTAAGTCAGGTACTATCCACACTCTTACTGCATCAATTATACTGGGATTATTTTCAGGTGCGCTCGGAGCTGCAATGCTAAACACAAACTGGAAAGTTGTTGACTTACCTGTAACTGAAGCATCAACCTCCGCACTAGGTATTATGCTAATAAACGAGTATGCCTTGATATTTGAGCTGCTCGGAATTCTTTTATTAATTGCACTAATAGGTGCTGCATCTATGGCAAGAAGATAAGCAATGTTAAACATCGGATTAACACATTTTTTAGTAATTAGCGTTGTTCTTTTTTCATTAGGAATTTACGGCGTTATAACCAGAAGGAATGCAGTGATGATTCTTATGGGAATTGAACTAATACTTAACTCGGCAAATATAAACTTTATTGCTTTTGCCAGGTTTGGAAATTTTGGTTTGCAGGGACAGATCATTGCATTGTTCGTAATTGTACTTGCCGCTGCAGAAGCTGCGATTGCATTAGCGATAGTACTTAATATTTATAAGACTATTTCAAATATAAATGTTGATGAGATTACTACATTGAGAGATTGATTTTTATATGACCGAATCATTAATGATAAATATTGCTGTAGCTGTTTTGTTTTTACCTTTACTTGGTTTTGTAAGTACGTTGTTACTTGGGAGTAAGGTTAAACAAATATATCTGTTTGAGAATATCATACTGATATTCAGTTTAGTTGGTGCAATATTACTCGCATTCTTCAAACTCTCTAGTTTTGGCGATACTATTACCGCAGAATTCGTTTGGATTGACCTTGGTAATACACCTTTAATGGGGGATATAAAAATTACTTTAGGAATCATCCTGGATAACATTTCTGTTTTAATGATAGTAGTGGTAATGCTTATCAGTTCCCTTGTACACATTTTCTCCATTGAGTACATGAGAGGTGACCCAAGGTATAACCGGTATTTTGCTTACCTTGGATTGTTCACATTCTCAATGTCCGGAATCGTATTCACACACAATATATTAATGATGTACATCTTCTGGGAGTTAGTTGGACTTTCTTCTTACTTGCTAATAGGTTTTTGGTTTGAGAAAAAATCTGCTTCCGATGCAGCGAAGAAAGCTTTTATTGTTAACCGCATTGGTGATATTGGAATGTTTATCGGTATACTAATATTGTTTACTACATACCACACATTCACTTTTGATAAAATATTCTCCCAAATCTCTCAGGGTATTTTACCATTTAACAATGATATATGGTTAACAATTGCCGGCTTACTACTATTTATGGGGGCGATTGGTAAATCTGCACAGGTTCCGCTACACGTATGGCTGCCTGATGCAATGGAAGGTCCAACACCAGTCAGCGCTTTAATACATGCAGCAACAATGGTAGCTGCCGGTGTTTATCTCGTGGTTAGAATTTTCGGAATATTTACAGCAGATGCATTGCTAGTGATCGCATCGATTGGTGCACTATCAGCTTTAATTCCTGCAACAATAGCAATAACTCAGAATGATATTAAAAGAGTCCTGGCGTATTCTACTATTTCTCAATTGGGTTATATGATCATGGCCTTGGGAGTTGGTGCTTATACGTTTGCATTTTTTCATTTGATAACGCATGCATTTTTTAAGGCCTGTTTATTTTTAGGTTCCGGTTCTGTAATTCATGGAATGCATCATGAGCAGGATATAAGAAATATGGGTGGACTTC
>JARRKK010000107.1:9638-13415 GCA_037388105.1 Ignavibacteriaceae bacterium
TATTTCTGGCGTTCCACTAACTTCGGGTTTTTTAAGTAAAGACGGTATTCTTGCCGGATCATTTGCATTTGCAAATTTAACAGGTCATTGGCTCTTCCCATTAGTTGGTTTCTTTGTTGCAATGCTTACAGCGTTTTATATGTTCCGATTAGTTATACTCACATTTCATGGTGAACCCAGGAACCAGGAAAAGTATGATCATGTTCATGAATCAAAGTTTGTTATGTCTGTTCCTCTGGTTATCCTAACGGTATTATCTTTGTATTTCTGGTACACACCAAATCCTGTTGATCCTAATGATGGATGGGTTTTAGCGGAATGGATATCAGCACCTGAATTGTACGCTCCTGAAAATACGCGTTACGATTTTATGATTTCAGATGCTGATAATGTTCCAAACTCAGCCGTTTCCAAAGTGATATATTCTGATATGTATGCGGAAGCTATGCACTCTGCTCATTATCCTGCTATGATATTATCCTTGATAATGGCAGGAGGAGGGATTCTGTTGGCTTTTGCGTTTTATCAATGGCAGAAAATAAATGTCTCTGAAATAGTAAGGAAATACAAAAAGTTATACAACTGGTCACTTAATAAGTGGTATTTTGATGAATTATATGAAAATATATTTGTTGCCGGAACTCTTTCACTGAGCAGGGTTCTCGGCAAATTCGATTTGAAAATTATTGACGGTGTTGTAGATGGATCGGCTTTGTTAACAAAGGGATTTTCATCGTTTATTGGAAAGTTTGATAATGTTGCTATAGATGGATTGGTAAATTTCTTTGCCTATTTCAGCGGATTCATAGGATTGATCTTCCGCCGGTTCCAAACCGGAAAAGTTCAAACATATTTGGTTTTTGTGTTAGTCTCATTAGTAATTCTATTATTTGTTTTTAAATCATTTTAGTATGTAATTAAGCGGTATTTAAATGGATTTTCCAATATTATCTCTCATCACTTTTTTGCCAATTCTGGGTATGATAACCGTAATGGCTATGCACAAAGAACAGATAAAGGCAATTAAGATTTTAACACTAGGCATAACCGGATTTCAGCTTCTTCTTGCACTTATTATTCTTGCAAATTACGATTATAGTCTCGGTGGTGTTTACGAACAATCATCATTTCAGTTTGTGGAAAAGTTCCGATGGATTGATATTGATAATTTTTCCTGGCTTGGCAAAATAAAAGTAGATTACTTTTTAGGTGTGGATGGTATTAGTGTTCCATTAGTGCTTCTTACTTCCATTGTCACTTTTATTGCTGCAATGTCTTCGTGGACAATCAACACATCCATAAAAGGATACTTTGCCTTATTTCTATTGTTGGATACCGGGATGATGGGTGTATTTGTTTCTCTGGATTTTTTCCTTTTCTTCATCTTCTGGGAATTGATGCTGTTACCAATGTACTTTCTGATTGGTATCTGGGGAGGTCCTCGCCGGGAATATGCAGCAATAAAATTCTTCTTATATACATTACTCGGAAGTATTTTTATTCTTATAGTAATGATTGGATTGTACTTCAGTACACAGGAAACTTTAATAGACGGAACAAAAACATTTACGTTCAATCTTCTTGCAATGATGAACGTAGATAATTTTACTACAGGTGGTATTCTTTCACCATTAAATCCATCTAACTTAAGAATGATAGCTTACATAGCATTGTTCGCAGGTTTTGCAATTAAAATTCCAATGTTTCCATTCCACACATGGCTGCCGGATGCTCATGTTGAGGCGCCGACACCCATATCTGTTATTCTTGCTGGTATTCTACTAAAAATGGGTACATACGGAATTTTAAGAATTAGTTTTCCAATATTTCCTGAAATTACAAAACAACTGGTTTGGTACATTGCTTTATTCGGAATGGTAAATATTATTTACGGTGCCTTCTGTGCAATGGCACAAAGAGATTTTAAAAAGCTAATAGCGTACTCATCCGTATCGCACATGGGCTACGTACTACTTGGTATGGCCGCACTTAACACGATGGGTGTTTCAGGCGCAATATTTCAAATGTTTAATCATGGTATCATCACTTCGATGCTTTTCTTAATTGTTGGAGTACTTTACGATCGTACGCATACAAGGAATCTTGATGATTTCGGAGGGATTGGTGTTAAGCTGCCTGTCTATACCGGGTTTGTTACCGTCGCTTTTTTTGCTGCAATCGGATTGCCGGGATTGAACGGATTTATATCCGAGGCTTTTGTATTCCTGGGTGCATTTAATGAATCAACGATCAGAATGCTCACTGTGATCTCCACTCTTGGGATTTTACTTGGAGCTGGTTATATGTTGTGGACACTTCAGAGAGTATATTTAGGGAAACTAAATGAGAAATGGGCTACCCTTAGCGATATCGACTTAAGAGAATATGCTATGTTTGTTCCGCTTAGTATCATAATAATATTCTTAGGTGTTTATCCTTCAGCTATGCTCGATCTGATGAATTCATCTGTTAATTCCATGGTTCGGTTTATGAATGATGTACAGGTATTCTACACATCTGTGAGTAGTTTTTAATAATTAAAAAGCATCAGCCGTTTTGAATTTAGATCATATTATAACGGATTTAGTTTTTATTAAACCTGAACTATCAATTTCAGTAACACTTGTTGTTCTTGTTCTTGTTGATTTGATTTTTAGCAAACACAAAAAAGTATTACCGTTCATTGCCATGGTTGGGTTGCTGATAACTGGCTTATTTATAATTGAACAATTCGGTATGTCTTCGGGGAGTGCTTTTAAAACTGCTTCGGGTGCCGGGTTAATCACTGTTGATAATTTTGGTACCTTTTTTAAGACTATTATCCTATTCGCTTCAATTATCATTAACGTTTCTCATTGCAGGTTTGTTTGTTTTAGTGGGTTTGGGTTTCAAAATATCAGCTGCTCCTTTTCATTTCTGGACTCCCGATGTATATGAAGGCGCTCCAATTCCTATAACAGCTTACCTTTCGGTTGCAAGTAAAGCTGCAGGATTTGTTGTACTTATCAAATTTATTAAAATTACTTTTATAGATTCGGTTGATGCGCATGGAAATTGGGAACTTTTTAATATTATCGATTGGAAAAGCATAATAATACTTCTTTCCATTCTGACGATGACATTAGGAAATTTTGCAGCCCTCTGGCAAGATAATCTTAAAAGAATGCTTGCTTACTCAACTATTGCACATGCCGGATATATGCTACTCGGCTTAGCTGTAATGTCTGAAGAAGGTATCATAGCTATAATGGTTTATTTTATTGTTTATGCGTTTATGAATCTTGGTGCATTTTTAGTTGTAATGTTGGTTGCCAATAAAATTGGAAGTGAAGAGATTGATGATTACAAAGGATTGGGAAAATCGATGCCATTTTTAGGAATTATGTTAGCTATCTTTCTGGTTTCGCTGGTTGGAATGCCACCAACGGCAGGATTTATTGCAAAAGTATTATTGTTCGTTGCGCTTGTTGATGCAAATATGATTGCACTGGCTGTCATAGCGTTGCTTAATACAGTTGTATCCTTATATTATTACATTCGTGTTCTCAAAAATTTATACCTGGTAAAAATCGAAAAAGATAAAGCAGGAATACCTGTTTCGTTGGCTAATGCCATTCTACTAATAGCCTTAGTTGCTCCAATTCTGATATTCGGGATTTATTTTACACCAATAATTAACTTCGCAAAGGAATCAGCTGTATTTCTTACTTTTTAAGTCAAATCAATACTTAATTGATTTTTGAATCATTATTTTTTATTTTATATACGACAATTTTA
>JARRKK010000107.1:13453-15341 GCA_037388105.1 Ignavibacteriaceae bacterium
GTCATTGTTCAACCGCAAAAGAAATTGCCGAAAATTATAAAATTCCTTATCAGTTAGTTGCTAAGGTTTTGCAGAATTTTGCAAGAACTGAAATAGCCGCTTCCACGCAAGGTGCAAAAGGTGGATACGTTTTAAATAAGTTACCCGAAGAGATATCACTTAATGATATAATAAATGCTGTAGAGAAGAACCATCAAATAACCGAATGTATGCAGCAAAATGCAAACGAAAATAACTGTACTCACATAAACTGTTGTAAAATAAGAGATCCGTTGATTGAGATACAAAGAAAAATTGATAATATGTTTGCTCAAACATCGCTCAAACAGATTTTATGAATAATTAATTAAATGAATCACATTAAAATCATTACCAGGAGAATTAATTGAATCAGAGAGATCTTACTAAACATCTGGAATTATTAAAATCAAAAGAAGAATCATTTCTTGCATTTTTAAAAGCAAAGTTTCCGATGTTTCATAACTCAAACTTTTTCTATCGGGACTTTCAATATGGTATAAAGAGTTTTATGGAACGTAAAGATTTAAAGATAACTTATGCTGAGGCAGATAAGCTTGCAAAGTCACTCTCAAAACATTTAGAAGATAAATTAATATTCGTAAGAGTAAACAATACAGGATGGAGAATAAACTACCCGGCATTTACAACAACGGAACCGGGTGATCCGTTTTAATGATCTATAAAAATGAAAATAATCAGTGGAAGGAAATAATATGAGTGAAACTATTAATTCAACTGAAATAACTATTACCGATGGTGCTAAAAAAGAAATAGAAAAAATTAAGCATGAGAATGAAATACCCAATACATACGGTTTGCGTATTGGCGTTAAAGGAGGAGGTTGTTCAGGGTTAACTTACACACTTGGTTTCGATGCTGAAGAGAAAGCAGGCGATACGGTAATTGAGTTTGATAGTCTTAAACTCTTTGTTGATGGTAAGAGCTTATTTTATCTTACCGGAACCGAATTGGATTTTACCTCCGGATTAAACGGTAAAGGATTTGTGTTTAATAATCCTAATGCTACTAAAACTTGTGGATGCGGGGATTCATTCGGAGTTTGATTTTTTTATCTTAAATAATTAATTCATTTACAAAATTAGAAGGAGAAAATTATGGGAAAATTTGAGTTGCCGAAATTGGCGTATTCATATGATGCTTTGGAACCTAGCATTGATAAAATGACAATGGAAATACATCATACAAAACATCATGCAGGATATGTAGCTAAACTGAATGCAGCAGTGGAAGGAACTGATCTTGAAGGAAAACCAATTGAAGACCTTTTAAGTGATGTATCCAATCATTCCGCCGCAGTTAGAAATAATGGTGGCGGTCATTTTAATCACACCCTGTTCTGGAATATTATGGGCCCGGGAGGAAGTAAACCCGAAGGTGCTTTAGCAGATGCAATCAAATCTACTTTCCAATCGCTTGATGAATTTAAAAACAAATTTAGTGATGCAGCTGCAACCAGGTTTGGATCAGGTTGGGCCTGGCTAGTTGTACAGGATGGAAATCTTGCTATTGGATCAACACCAAATCAGGATAACCCACTTATGGATGTTTCGGATTTTAAGGGAACACCAATTCTTGGTTTGGATGTCTGGGAACATGCCTATTATTTAAAATATCAAAACAGACGCCCTGAATATATTGAGCACTGGTGGAATGTAGTTAATTGGAAAGAAGTTGCAAAAAGATTTAGTAAAGCAACTTCAAAGCAATTAGCTTAAGGTTCATAAAGGAAGTGATCGATTACGATTGCTTCCTTTTCTTTTTTACATAAACCAGCTGAATATACATAAAGGATTAAAAAAGTTTATTTATCTTCACTACGCCGTAATTTTAGATTTTGCTGAGATTC
>JARRKK010000108.1:0-8396 GCA_037388105.1 Ignavibacteriaceae bacterium
CAATTTTATGATGAGAAAAACAATATGTTTTTACCGGATAGGTATGTTGAGGGCATTTGCCCTAACTGCGGTTTTGAAGAGGCGCGCAGTGATGAATGTGAAAATTGCGGTACCTTATATGATCCCTCTGAATTAAAGAATCCTAAAAGTAAAATTAGTGGTGAAGTGCCCATACTTAAAGAAACTTCCCATTGGTATTTTCCACTAGGAGAATTTCAACCAAAGCTGGAAGATTATATTAATGATATGAATGAAAAATACGGTTGGAAAGAAAATGTAATGCAATATAATCGTAGTTGGTTTAAAGAAGGATTGAAAGATAGAGCAGTAACACGCGATCTGGATTGGGGTGTAAAGGTTCCGTTAAAAAACGCTGAAGGTAAGGTGCTTTACGTATGGTTTGAAGCGGTACTTGGTTATATTTCATCAACGAAGGAATACGCTGAAAAAATAAAGAAGCCGGACTTATGGAAGAATTACTGGTTGGATCCCAAAACAAAATACATTGCTTTTATTGGTAAGGATAATATTGTATTTCATTGTATCGTTTTTCCTGCTATGTTGATGGCATGGAATGATGGAAACAAAGACCAATTTTGTTTGCCCCAGAATGTACCGGCAAATGAATTTTTGAATTTTGAAGGAAAGAAATTTTCGAAGAGTAGAAATTGGGGAATTGATGGTATAGATTTTTTAAATGTTTTTCCTGCTGATCAGCTTCGTTACGCGCTGGCTTCAAATCTTCCTGAAAACAGAGACACAGACTTTCACTGGAAAGAATTTCAGGCACGTAATAATAATGAGTTAGCTGATATACTCGGAAACTTTATAAACAGGACATTTACTTTTGTGCATAAGCATTTTGATGGTGCGGTTCCCGAGCGTTCAAAAATGAATAAGATAGACAAAGATATGCTGAAGTTTATTTCCGAGTATCCGAAAAAAATAGCCGAGTACTTTGAACATTATAAGTTTAAAGACGGTACAAATGAACCTTGGAATACAATTAAAACCGACAAAGGTAAATGTGGTACTACATTAAACATTTGTCTTCAGGCAATTTTTACGCTGGCCGAACTTTTTGAACCTGTAATTCCATTCTCCTCTGAAAAAATATTTACGATGTTGAATTCAAAACCAACACTATGGAAAAAATCCGGTAGTGAAAATCTTCAGCCCGGAGAGAAACTTAATAAAGCAGAGATATTATTCCCTAAAATTGAAGATAAAATTATTAATGAACAGATAGAAAAATTAAACAGGTCATCATTGGAAAATGAAGAAAAGCTAATCAGCTATGAAGATTTTATGAAAACTCAACTTAAGGTGGCTGAAGTTCTTGAAGCAGAAAATATTAAAAAAAGTAAAAAATTATTAAAGCTCAGGGTTAGATTAGGGAATGGTGAACGACAGGTAATTGCAGGAATTGCAGAGAGTTATAACGCCGAAGAGCTGGTTGGAAAAAAAGTAATTGTTGTGGAAAACCTAAAACCGGCTAAACTTATGGGTCAGGAATCAAGGGGCATGATTTTAGCCGTTGAAAATGCGGATGGTAAATTGGAAGTTTTAACTGTAAATAAAAATGTAAAAAACGGAACAAAAGTATCTTAGCACTGTTATACAACAAAGTGGAAAAACAAATAAAATCTTTTTTTGTAATTTTTATTGGAATACTGTCATTAAGTTGTTTTGCTCAATCAAATCTAACAAAAACAACACCTGTGCTTAATGATCTAATGTACTCGTCACCCGATAATGAAGAATTACTTGTGTGGGTTTTCTTTACCGATAAAGATGAAGATATCTCTTACTATTTAGCAAATCCGCAAACCGTTGTCAGTGAAAAATCTCTTAAAAGAAGGAGGAAAGTTCTGTCCGAAGACAGACTAATCAGCGAGAGAGATTTACCTGTTAGAGAGGAATACATTGAAGAGCTTGAGAAAAGAGGATTTAAAGTTAAGCAAAAATCGAAATGGTTTAATGCTGTTAGCGGATACGCAACTACATCAGAAATAAGTTCAATATCTCAATCCTTATTTGTCAAAAAACTGGATGTTGTACGTAGGTTTAAAAAAGATTATTCATTAGAAGCAGAAGAAAATGAGATCTCTAATTATCCTCAGCTAAAATCAACTTATAAACGGAGTGGAATTAACTCATTAGATTACGGAACATCGTTTACTCAGGTAAATCAGATTAATGTACCTGCCGTTCACGATTTAGGTTATACAGGACAAGGCGTAATAATTTGCTCAATGGATGCAGGGTTCAAATATCTTGCACACGAGGTGTTCGATTCACTAAATATTATTGCTACCTGGGATTTTGTTAATGGCGATCCAAATGTTGGAGATGAAGGTGATATGGGAAGTGGTTCGCATGGAACAGCAACGCTCTCCACTATAGGCGGTTTTAAGGAGGGACAGTTAATTGGGACAGCGTTTGGATCTGATTATTTATTAGCTAAAACCGAGAATACTGATAGTGAAACTCCGGTTGAGGAAGATAACTGGATTGCAGCATTAGAATGGGCAGACAATTTTGGTGTAGATGTAACAACCACATCTCTAAGCTATCTTGATATGGATCCAGGTTTCCCTGGTTATACCTGGGAAGATATGGATGGGAATACAGCATTAATAACGATTGCGGCTGATCTCGCTGTTGGATTGGGAATTGTAGTAGTTAATTCCGCTAGTAATTCAGGAAATAATCCAACTCATAATACCCTTGGCGCACCTGCGGACGGAGATAGTGTTATTACTGTTGGAGCAGTTAACAGCTCAGGCCAAAGAGCGAGTTTCAGTAGTGTTGGACCAACAGTGGATGGAAGGATTAAACCTGATCTTATGGCGATGGGCTCTTCTGTTTTTGTTGCACGATCTACTTCTCCGACAAGTTATGGTCTCAGTAGTGGAACTTCGTTTAGTTGTCCTATTCTTGCCGGTGCGGTTGCACTTATACTTTCTGCTCATCCTGATCTTACACCGATTGAAATACTTGATATATTAAGGCAAACTGCATCCCAAAGCGACAATCCTGATAACCTAATGGGATGGGGGATCATTAATACTTTTGATGCAATAAATTTAATTCCGGTACCAGTCGAACTTACCAGCTTTAATGGTAGTTTCAGTAACGGAGTAATTATTTTAAACTGGACGACATCTACCGAATCAAATAATTATGGATTCGAAGTACAGAAAAGATATGAAAATACTGCATTTGAAAGGATTGGTTTTATAGACGGGAATGGATCAACATCAAGTAGAATACACTACTCATTTACAGACGACAATTTGCTTGCCGCAAAGGTTTATTATCGTCTGAAACAGATTGATTTCAGCGGAGATTTTGAATATTCAAATGAAATAATGGTTGAACTCCCCGAATTAAATAATTATCAATTGTATCAGAATTATCCTAATCCGTTTAATCCAACTACTTCGATCAAGTATTCGGTTTCTCAACAATCGAAAATAAAGATTGCATTGTACGATATTATTGGTAACGAGTTAGAAATTTTATTTGATGGAATACAACAAGCAGGAGTTCATCAAATTGATTTAAATGCAATCAATTTGTCTAGTGGTGTTTATTTTGTTTCGATGACGGCTTTAAATTTTAAAAAATCGATTAAAATTTCTTTACTTAAGTAATAATTATTGCCCGACTCATTATTAGCAAAACAGACGTGTTGGGCATAACTTACCTTGCTTTTCAGTTAACCTATCCTTAAAATTCTAGGCTAAATTTTGAAAAAAATTGAAAAGGAGTCCGTTTTAATGGAATTACGACGTTTTTCATTTCTATTGACAATTACATTATTCCTGCTAATTCCAATTATTTCTATTAGTGCGCAAACCATAGTTGGTGAATTTGGAAATTACAAAATCACATTAGATGAATTTGAATATGCTTATGCTAAAAATGTTGGTGGGTGGGAAGCCGCTGAAAAAGATAGTTTCCAGCAATATAAAGATTTTATGGAATTGTACATTAGATTTCGCATGAAGCTTCGGAATGCGATCGTTAGAGGATTCGATACAGATCAGGCATTAGATAAAGAACTGGCTGATTATCAGAAACAAGTCGGTAAATCATACATTATTGAAAAATATATTATTCAACCCGGGCTGGAGAAGTTGTATGCAAAGAGAAAGGAAGAATTAAGAGTAAGCCACATAATGATTAAACCGGGAGAGGCTGGCCAGGACGCTGCAAGAGAAAAAGCAAATGCACTATTAGACAGTATTACAGGTGGCGTAAGCTTTGAGGAAATAGCAGAGAAATATTCAGATGATAAGTTCTCGGGACAAAAGGGAGGTGATATTTTCTTTGTGACTGCCGGACAGCTTCCAGTAGAGTTTGAGGACGCAATGTATACTCTGCAACCGGGAGAAGTTTATTATGAACCTGTTAAAACAAATTACGGATACCATTTAATAAAAGTCACACAAAGGCAGGAAAGAATACCTAAAATTAAAGCCAAGCATATTCTCATTAGTTATTTTGATGCAAATGGAAAACCAGATTCCTTAGCTGCTAAACTTACTGCGGATTCTGTATTTGCAATGCTTAAGGACGGAGCTGAGTTCGGAGAACTTGTTTTAAAATATTCAGATGATACCGGTACTGCAAATAAAGGCGGTGATCTCGGATATTTTGAAAGGAGACAAATGGTTCAGGCTTTTGATGAAGTGGCATTTAGTATGAATGTTGGTGATATTTCAGAGCCCGTTCAGACTAATTTTGGATATCACATCATCATGGTTACCGATAAGCAATCATATCCGAGTTTTGAAGATGATAGAGAAAATCTGTTAAACATGTACAAGAAACAACGTTATGATATCGACTATGCTAATTACATTAATTCGTTAAAAAATAAATATAACTATGTTCTGAATGAACAAACTATAGATCTTATCATCGACAATAGTGATTCAGTAAGATTTGGAATTGAATACCCTAATCCGGATGCAATAAAAGATCAGGAGTTATTCACATATGGCGGGAAAAGCATCAGTGCGGAAGAATTTTTAACAAGGATTAATCAAGATACTGAATTTGCAGGTAAACCTGTTTTTGTTAAATCAGAAGTAATGAAAGCAGTTAATAAAATAACTGAAGATGACTTAATGCTATTAGCTTCAATGGATCTTGTAAATGAAGACCCGAACTTCGCTTCTTTAATGGACGAATACAGAAACGGAGTTTATATATTTAAACTTCAGGAGGATGAGATCTGGAATAATTTGCATATAGATAGCACTCAGGTTATTAACTTCTGGCAGGAAAATAAAGAAAATTATACCTTTCCTGAGAGGATTAGTTTCGGAGAAATATTTTCAACCAGAGATTCGCTTATTCAAAAGTACTATCAGTTATTAAAAGATGGTGCTAAGTTTGACAGTTTGGCTACACTTTATACTGAGCGGACTGGTAAAAAGAAAGACAGTGGCTTATACAAACTCCAGGATGTTAATTTCTCTGATCTATCCAGGGAAGCGAATAAAATTGAAAATGTTGGTGAGTTTACTGAACCCATACCAATTTCAGGTGGCTACGCTATTTTTATACTTTACGAAAGAGATCCGGCACGACTTAAAACATTTGAGGAAGCAAGAGCAGAGGTTGCAGGATTGGTACAGGAAGAAGAAAGCAAACGCCTTGCCGATGAATATATTAACGAGCTGGAGAACATTTATCATCCTGTTATTTTTTATGATGAACTTCAAAAAGCATTTAGTAAAAAAGAAGATATTTAGCTTATTTTTAATCGCAGCAATTACTTTATGGGGCTGCATTGAAGAAAAGAAAGAAGAGGATTATGCTGCAAGGGTGAATGACTCCTTTCTTTCAAAGAAGGAACTAAAAAAACTTATTGATACAACTTCCTCAAAATCTTTTTATAAGAGTGAAGTAATCAGAAATTGGATAAACCGGGAACTATTGTTTCAAAAGGCAGTTGAACAAGGGATATTAGAGAAAGAAAAATACAAAGACGTAATAAAAAATTCTGAGAGAGAACTTGCTGTTGCACTACTCTTAAATCAATACGTTTCAGGTAAAAAGATATCATTTAACCCGACAGAGTTAATGTCATATTTTGAGGAAAACCGGGAAGATTTTAAAGTTTCACAAAATACATATCTGTTAAACATAATCCATTTTAGTGATGAAGAGCATGCTGTGGAATTCAGATCCGGCTTTTTATCAAACGGCTGGGATAGCACCTTAGTTAAATTTGAAAGGGATTCAACAATAATTGATATCCGGAATAAAGTATTGCTAAAAGAACAAGATATTTCTCCACCAACAGTTTTGCGTCTGGTAAAGAGATTAAACCCACCTGAAATTAGTATTGTTATTTCAGAAAGTAATGGGCAATATTTGATTGTGAATGTTTTAGAAAAATATTTAGATGGTTCTATTCCTCCTTTCGATGTAATAAAAGAAGAGATAGAAATGAGATATCTTGCCAAGAAACGATATCAGATTATTGAAGATTATATAGAAAAATTATATTCAACAAACGATATTGAAGTAGTAAATTAGGTATACAATGATTAGAAATATATTAATCATATGGATGTTACTAAACGCATTATTATTATCTCAGGAAGTTCTGGATAGAGTAGTGGCTGTTGTTGATAATGAAATTATTCTTCAAAGTGAATTGGAATTTCAGATAAATATATTTGCTGCTCAAAGACAAATCAGCCCAGACACCGATGGATTAAAAAAGCAAATTCTCAACTCAATGATAGATGATAAACTGGTTTATGCGCAATCGGAACTCGACTCAATAGCTGTAACCGATGAAGAGATTACTCAGAGAATTGATTATCAAATTCAGGTATTTCAACAGCAATACGGTTCAATTGCCAGAATTGAAGAGATGTATGGAATGAGTATTGAAAGGATAAGACGTGAATTAAGAGATGATGTTAGGAAGAACCTGATGATTCAAAAAATGCAGCAGACAAAATTCGCTTCTGTTGAAGCCTCCAGAAGGGAAGTAGAAGAGTTTTTTAATACATATAAAGATAGCATCGGACAAATCCCTGAGAAACTAACTATTTACCATATTTTCAGAAATCCTAAAGCTAATGACCGGATAAAAATGAAATCTCGTGAACTAGCACAATCTCTTCTTGATTCAATAAACGCTGGTGCTGATTTTGCTGAGATTGCAAAAAAATATTCTGACGATCCAGGTAGTGCTTCACAGGGAGGTGATCTCGGATTTGTAAAACGGGGAGTGTTCTATCCCGAATTTGAAGCAGCTGCTTTTGCCCTGAATGAAGGTGAAATTTCAGAAGTTGTGGAAAGTCCTGTGGGCTTTCACATAATTCAATTGCTGGAAAGAAGAGGTGAGTCAATTCATACAAGACATGTATTAATTAAGATTGAACCGGATGATGATGCTGATTTAGCAACGATTGAATTCCTTTCAGATCTTAGGGATAGTATATTAGACAAGAAAGCAACTTTCCAGGATTATGCAAGGAGATACAGCGAGGATAAGGAGACTGCATCGTTCGGAGGCGATCTTGGAACTTTTTATTTAAACCAACTTGATAAAAATTTACTTGATATAGTTTCAAAACTCACACAGGGTGAAATTAGTTTTCCAAGAAGATTGGATTACGCCCCCGGTACATACGGTTATCATATTGTTTATCTTGAGAAACGAGTGCCGCAGCATCCTGCTAATCTTGATGAAGATTATAAAGAGATAAAAAGACTTGCTGACGAGTATAAGAAGCAGAAAGAATATGAAAAGTGGATTAAAGATTTAAAAGAAAAAATCTATTGGGAAGTAAGGATTTAATATTTATTCATAGTTATTTCTGCTGCGAGTTTATAATCAGTATCTTATTAATAAAATTTTTTGAAGATCGGAAAGTCATTTGAACGACCAATCAGCTTCTGTTCAGGATGTTGAGCTTGTAGAAAAGCTTGAAGAAAAAATAAAGCAAGTTAAAACCGAGATTTCAAAAAGGATTATCGGACAGGAAGACATTATTGATCAACTGCTTATAGCTCTATTTGCACGAGGTCATTGTTTATTGGTCGGCGTACCGGGACTTGCAAAAACACTTCTTATTAAAACTGTTGCCGAGGTAATGGACCTTAAATTCAGCCGTATTCAGTTTACACCAGATTTAATGCCGAGCGATATAACCGGGACAGAAATAATTGAAGAAGATCAGATTACAAAGAAAAGAGGTTTTAAATTTATTTCAGGACCTATCTTTGCAAATATGATACTTGCAGATGAAGTGAATAGAACACCTCCTAAAACACAGGCAGCGCTGTTAGAGGCAATGCAGGAACACAGAGTAACTGCCGCTGGTGTCACTTATCAGCTTCCTGAACCTTTCTTT
>JARRKK010000109.1:0-2125 GCA_037388105.1 Ignavibacteriaceae bacterium
AAAATATTCGAGTTTTTCTCCATCATTTATAAAGATCTAAAACAGCATATGCTTAAAGAAGAGCAAATGCTATTTCCGTTTATCAAACAGATTGTAAAAGCAAAGAAGGATAATCTGCGAACTGAAAGACCATATTTCGGGAGCGTTCAGAATCCAATAAGAATGATGGAATCTGAACACGAAAATGCGGGCGAAGGTTTTCATGAAATAAAACGACTTAGCAACAATTATAGCATTCCGGAGGATGGATGTGAAACTTATGCTGTGCTCTATAAAGAGCTAAAAGAATTTGAAGATGATCTTCATAAGCATATCCATCTTGAAAACAATATATTATTTCCCAAGGCGATTGAATTAGAAAAGGAATTATTCTTTAATTAATTTTTTAAACACGAGGAAAAAAATGAAATTTAAAATTTTATCATATGTTGCAATTTTACTAGTCCTGTTTACTGTTAGCAATCTCTCGGCTCATTGTGATGGAATAGATGGTCCGGTAGTTAAATCTGCTCAAAAATCACTAGAAGACAATAATGTTAATTATGTTCTTGCCTGGATTAAACCCGAGTTTGAGCAGGAAGTGAAAAATGTATTTAGCGATGTGATGAGCATCAGAAATCAAAATGAGGAAATAAGGAAGATTTCTGATTATTATTTCTTCGAAACAGTCGTTCGGCTTCATCGCTTAGGAGAAGGTGAACCTTATACAGGTTTAAAGCCTGTAGGCAGAGAAATTAGTCCGGCAATTATGACTGCCGATCTTTCAATTGAGCATTCGGAAATAAAGAAAATTGAATCTCTTCTGATTGGTGCTGTTACTGAATCAATTGAAGAAAAATTCGAAGTTGTTATGAATAGAAGTAAATTCAATCCGGATAATATTGATGCTGCCAGAGAATATGTAGAGGCGTACGTTAATTATATTCACTTCGCGGAAAGAGTGTTCGAGTTATCCCAAAGCAAACATTCTCACGGGTTGCATTAAACCGGAAGGTTTTCATTCGAAAAATTTATTGAGGTAGTTTTAAAAGTTTAAAGTGTAATTGAATAAGAAACAAAGAGATTTTAAATTTTAGAAGCAAATACTTTCTTAATAAACAATTCCGCTAATATATCATGATATGAAACGACATTCTGCTTTGCATTCTCTGTCTCACGACCATCACCAGGGGCTCATACTTGCCCAACAGCTAAAAAAAGGTGCTCCGCAATACAAAGGCATGCCTAAAACTTTGGAAGAAAAAAGGCACTACACCATTTCGTTTTTTGACAGTGATTTGAAAAAACATTTTAGTGCAGAAGAAGAAATTCTTTTTTTCTTCGTACAGAACAAAAATACTGAAATTGATAATCTTATAAGTGAAATTATTGGTGAACACAGAAAAATGGAAAAGCTAGTTGATAAAATTCAAATTACAGATGAATTGGAAAACATATTGGATGAATTAGGCTGGTTACTGGAATCGCATATAAGTAAAGAGGAACGAAAACTATTTATGTTAATTCAGGATATTCTTTCTGGGGAAGAATTGAAAGATATAAAAAACAGATTCAACAAAAAATTGGACTGATATTTTATCATTAATTGAAGATTCCAAATGTACTGGGGATAATTAAACCCGGTTAAATCTAAATAATAATCAATAACTAATGAGAATTCAAATGAATAATATAAAACCATTTAGTGTGCTATTTTTGTTTTTTCTTTTTGTGATATCTGTAGCATATGCACAAACAACAATTCCTACGCGAATGTCTGACGAAACTAAAGACTGTATTGAATGTCACAATACTGAAACAACAGGTATATATCAGGAATGGGGAACTTCAAAACATTTCAGAGCAAATGTTGGTTGTTTTGAGTGCCATAAGGCTAACACAAATGATGTAGATGCATTTGAACACAACGGATTCACTATCAGTATTATTGCATCACCAAAAGATTGTGCACAATGTCATAGGAGAGAGGTTCAGGAATTTGATGAGAGTCATCACTCAAAAGCAGGTACAATTCTCGGTTCTCTCGACAATTTTTTAGCTGACATTGTTGAAGGGGATTGGAATTTCTTTGGTGGTTCTGCCTTAAATGTTAGTGGATGTAAACAATGTCACGGCAGTGTTGTTG
>JARRKK010000109.1:2133-9696 GCA_037388105.1 Ignavibacteriaceae bacterium
GACGGTTCCTTGAAACCGACCGGATGGCCTAATACTGGTATAGGAAGATTTAATCCTGACGGGAGTGTTGGTTCTTGCACAGCTTGTCATCAAAGACATGCATTTTCAGTAGAGCAAGCAAGAAGGCCGGAAAATTGTGGTAAGTGTCATTTGGGACCCGATCATCCTCAAAAAGAAATTTATGATGAGTCGAAGCATGGTATTGCTTACTATGCACACATTGACGATTTAAAAATGGAAAGTTCCAAGTGGGTTTTAGGTGAAGATTATACCGCAGCACCAACGTGTGCAACCTGCCATATGTCAGCTGTCCGAACAAGTGATGGTGAATTAGTTCCGGTATCGCACGATGTTGGATTGAGGATTAGTTGGAACAACAGACCTCCTGTTTCTGTTCGTCCAGAAGTTTCTGATAAGCAACTTGGATTAGAAAAGATGGCTAAGGTTAACTGGGAAACGAGAAGAAATAATATGAAAGAAGTTTGTACAGTATGCCATACGCCAAATTATGTGGATAACTTCTATATTCAGTATGATGGAGTAATTGAGCTTTATAACTCGAAGTTTGGTCAACCCGGTGTTGAAATTATGAAAGTGGTTTATGATAATGATCTGATTACATCGATGAAGTTTGATGATCAGGTGGAATGGACCTGGTGGGAGATCTGGCATCACGAGGGGAGAAGAGCGAGACACGGTGTTTCAATGATGGCTCCCGACTATACTCACTGGCATGGAATGTATGAAGTTGCCAAACACTGGTACACAAAGTTTATTCCGGAGTTACAAGAAATCGTTGAAATAAATTTAGCTTCAGAGGATCCGAATAAAGCAGAAGGTGCAAAATTATTAGAGATTAAAATTGAAGAGTTACTGGGGAGACCAGAACATTCCTGGTATACTGGAAATCTTCCAGAAGCGGAAATAGAAAAACGTAAAAAAGCGCAGGAAGAATTTAATCAACGATATGGTAAGTGAACTACATAGTGTAGTTAAAATTTACCAACTTATATCCGGAGGAAAAATGAAATGGGTTAATAGCTTAATAATCCTCGTACTCTTTTCCTCATTAACAGCCTTTGCACAAAAAGATTTGGTTGACGGTTGGAAATTTACAGGACAAATTCAATTAAGAAGCGAACTCGACGGTAGGGATTTTTCCAATGAAACTCATCCATTAACATTCACAAGTTTAAGAACTCGTTTGGGTGTAGAAAAATCATTTGAAAACAAGGTTTTGTTATATATCCAATTACAGGACTCAAGAGTATTTGGCTCCGAAAGCAGTACACTTTCAAATTCAAAAAATCTTGATCTGCATCAGGAATTTGTAAAACTGAATAAACTATTTGAGTGGGATTGGACAATTTAAGCGGGACGGTTTGAAGTATCTTATGGTACTGAAAGGTTCTTTGGCGCAGTCGGATGGAATTTTATAGGACGTTCGTTCGATGGTGTGCGTTTTGGTATCGCACCTGAGAAATATGAGATTGACGTTTTTGCATTAACTGTTAGAGAATCGGTTAGTTATATAGGTAATGCTAATCCATTCGTTTATCCCTATCCGCAGGAACCGACTCCATCGACAAGCATTTACGGATTTTGGAAAAGAACTAAGTTTGATGATAGCAACAAATTGGATGTATTTGGTTATTGGGAAATTAATCGCTTTAAAGTTGGTGGAGACACTTGCATACTAAATATGCCAACTTTTGGTGGCTCTTATTGGGGAACCTTCGGAAGGGTCTCCACTATATTCGAAGCTGCATATCAGTTTGGCGATTTCATTGGTAGAGATATTTCTGCGTACCTTTTATCTGCGAGTGCCTATTACAAAGTTGGTACAACTAAAGTTGGAGTAGGGGCTGATATTCTTTCAGGAACAAACCCTTATGATGAATCTACAAAGATGAATACATTTCAAGCTACCTACGGTACTAATCATAAGTTCTATGGATATATGGATTATTTTATAAATATTCCTGTAAATACTATGAACCTGGGGCTCAATGATTTTTACATTACTTCCGATTTTAATCCAGATGATTCCATATGGAGTTTTAGTGTAAATATTCATCAGTTTATGTCAAACAAATCAACCGATCTAACACTGCCAGGCAATTCATCACCAAGCTCGGAGAAGACATTCGGACAGGAAATTGATTTAACAGTAAAGTATGCTTTTGTAAAAGGTACGACTTTAGTTTGGGGCGGAAGTGTCTTTTTTCCCGGCGGTCTTATGAAATATGCTTTTGCACCAAGAGAAGATATGGCTTACTGGACTTATGTTATAATAGTGGCTAATTTTTGATTAATATTAAATTATTTTATAGTATACCGAAACAGATTTTTACGACTGAAGTTTATATTCAAGAGAAAATCATACTAAATCCATTATTATTGTTATTGCGATTATAAAACTTCAGAATTAAATTAGTGTATAATTATATTGAATCATGGTTGCAAAAGATAAAATATCACTCTCTAACGAATACTTTAATAAAGCTTATGATTTGCATTTAAGGGGTAGAATTAATGCTGCTATCAATAACTATAAGCTGTCGATAGAAAATTATCCTACCGCAAAAGCTCACACATATCTTGGCTGGGCATACAGTCTTCACGCACATTTTGAAAAAGCAATTGAAGAATGTAAAAATGCTATTGAACTGGATCCTGATTTCGGTAATCCATACAACGATATAGGATCGTATCTTATTAGTCTTGGAAAACTTGATGAGGCAATTACCTGGCTAGAAAAAGCTATTGATGCGGAAGACTATGAACCTCGCCATTTTCCCTACTTTAATCTCGGTAGGATTTATGAACGAAAGGGTGACTGGTTTACTGCAATGAGTTACTATGAAGATGCACTTCAAATGAATCCAGATTACGAGATAGCAAAAAGTGCTGTACTTAGATTAACTGCTATGATGAATTAACCTGACCATTATTAATCGTCAGGTCAATCTGATAAATCACCCTCTCCGGCAAATGATTTCCTTTATGCTTAAATTTAATTAAAGAATCTTCGGAAATTCTTAGGAGAGTCCTCTATGAAAGACACACCAATAAATTATGATATTGTAAAAAGAAAAATTGAAGAAAGCAAGCTTTCCTCAATCAGTAAAGCTTCTATAAGGGAGATAAAAAAACTCGTTGATGAAATAGAAAGAGAAACCGGTGAAAAATATATCAGAATGGAAATGGGAGTACCTGGTTTATCTCCGTCTCATATAGGAGTGGATGCGGAAATAAGCTCGTTAAAAAATGGAGTTGCTTCTATTTATCCGGATATTCAAGGCATTCCGGAACTCAAGAAAGAAGCCTCACGGTTCGTGAAACTATTCTTAAATATTGATGTTAATGAAGAAGGCTGCATACCGACAGTTGGCTCTATGCAGGGAGGGTTTGCCGCATTCATTGCTGTAAATAGAATGTATGAAGAAAAAGATACAGTACTTTTTCTAGATCCGGGATTTCCGGTTCACAAACAGCAACTTAGTGTTCTCGGACTAAAATCGGAGTCGTTTGACGTGTATGATTATAGAGGTGAAAAGCTGGGGGATAAACTTGAATCTGTTTTGCAAAAGGGAAATATATCTTCAATGCTTTACTCAAATCCTAATAATCCATCCTGGATTTGCTTTACTGAAGACGAGTTGCAAATAATTGGTGAGATGGCTGATAAGTATGAGGTGGTTGTATTGGAAGATCTTGCTTATGTGGGAATGGATTTTCGTAAAGATCTTTATACACCTGGCAGATCGCCTTATCAAGCGACTGTAGCAAAATACACAGATAATTATATTATGCTAATTTCAAGTTCCAAGGCGTTCAGTTATGCGGGGCAGCGTATTGGCATGATGGTAATTTCCAATATGCTGTACAATAAAAAATGTTCGAATCTTAAAAAATATTATTCATCAGATCAGTTTGGCTATGCAATGATATTCGGTACAGTTTATCCACTTAGTGCGGGTGTAACACATTCGGCGCAACATGCACTGGCAGCAATGTATAAAGCTGCAAATGATGGTGAGTTCAATTTTGTTAATGAGGTAAAAGAGTATGGTGAAAAAGCAAAGATTATGAAGAAACTATTTACCGATAAAGGTTTTAATATAGTCTATGATACTGACGTTGATGAACCGATAGCGGACGGATTCTATTTTACAATTGCATATCCCGGATTTACAGGTGAGGAATTGTTAGGTGAATTGATTTACTATGGTATTAGTGCTATCTCACTTGCAATTACAGGCAGCGAGAGAACCGAAGGTATAAGAGCCTGTGTTTCACTGGTGCAGCGTGATCAGTTTCCTGATCTTGAATTCAGGTTGAAAAAATTTTATGAACATCATCCGTTAAAGGAAAAACAGTTGTAGTAAAACAAATATCGTTTTGATTAAGTCTGACTGTATTGTAAATTCTACTTCAAAATTTGAAATTAGTTAAAGAAGAATCGCGGATTAATTAAATGAAAGTATATGAATTATTAGAAAAGAAATACATACTCACCGATTTTAAAAGCAAAGATAAAATAGAGATTATTAATGAACTGATCGATCTTTACAAAAATGATAAGAAAGTTAACGATTTAGAAAAAGCAAGAACAGCTGTACTGGACAGGGAAAAGATAATGTCCACAGGAGTTGGAAAGGGATTCGCAATACCCCATGGAAAATCAAATGGAGTAAATGATGTTATAGCTGCTTTTGGTAAAACCAAACACGATATAGATTATGATGCTCTTGATGGTGACCCTGTACACCATGTTTTTCTTCTTATTGGAAGGGACGATATGGTGAGTAAACATATAAAACTATTAAGCCGGATATCCCGTTTGATGAATAATGATGAATTCAGAGATCGTCTTTTAGAAGCTTCTACAGAAGAAAATATTATTAATATATTTAAGAAAGCAGAAGAACAGTATATTGACGTATAGTAATTAAATGAGATTAATTATTAGAATTTAAAATAAAAGTTACCAGCCTCTTTAATGTATATCCCGATTAACTTATATGTCTCCTGGCAGGAAGGGACTCTTATTTATGCTGAACACCATTTCGGATTATTCATAGTTTTCAACAAGTCCATAAGTTTACAATGATTAAAGCGATTAAAGGAACTAAAGATTTATTACCTTCCGATAATCCTCGCTGGAGGCATCTTGAAAGTATTGTTGAGAAAGTCTTCCACAACTATAATTACAAAGAAATAAGAACTCCAATTTTTGAAGAAACATCTTTATTTGCACGAGGTATAGGCGAAGAGACCGATATTGTCGGTAAAGAGATGTATACCTTTCTTGATCGAAGTAAAACAAGCTTAACATTAAAACCTGAAATGACAGCAGCGGTTGTTCGTGCATACAACGAACACTCTCTTGGTTCACAGCAGCCTGTTACAAAGCTCTACTACATTTCACCAATGTTCAGGCAGGAAAGACCACAAGCTGGAAGGCTACGACAATTCAACCAGTTTGGTGCCGAATCGATTGGAAGCAATTCACCTTTACTTGATGTTGAAATGATTCAAATGTCGTATAACATATTAACCGATCTTGGACTGAAAGATCTGACTATAAAAATAAACTCTCTTGGAGTTCCGGAATCGAGAGAGAATTATAAAAAGATGTTGCGTGAGTATTTAAACGATAAAAAGGATAAGCTTTCCGAAGAGAGCAGGACAAGATTTGATAAGAACATTCTCAGGATATTTGATAGCAAAAATCCAACTGATCAGGTATTATTAAAAGATGCACCAAAGCTGATAGATAATCTCGATGAAGAAAGCAAAGCCGACTTTGAAATTGTGAAATCGCAATTGGAGCGGTTAAATATTAATTATGAAGTTGATCCTGCACTTGTTCGTGGTTTGGATTATTATACAAAACTCACATTCGAAATAATAAGCGGAAGTGTAGGAGCACAAAGTGCCTTATGCGGCGGTGGCAGATACGATTTACTTATTGAAACGCTCGGAGGGAAACCAACTCCTGCAACCGGTTTTGCTGCGGGCATTGAGCGAATATTACTGGCATGTGAAAGTGAAAAAAGTTTTACTGTTCCATTTGATCTTCTCGATGTTTACATTGTCAGATTGGAAAAAGAATTAGACTCTGTCGTTAGCGGGCTTGCACATAAATTAAGGGCACAAAATCTTTCGGTTGATTTCGATTATCTGCAAAGAAGTGTGAAGGCGCAAATGAGAGAAGCGAACAAAATGAGAGCGAAATTTACTTTATTTGTAGGTGGTGAAGAATATATGCAGGAAATGATAAGAACAAAAAATATGGAGTCAGGTAAAGAAGAAAAGATTCCACTAAATAACCTGGATAGTTTGATTAATCAGATAAAGAAACTATGAGTACGATAATCGGAAGAAAACCTGTGCTGGAAGCCATTAACTCAGGTGAGGAAATTGAACAGGTTTATCTTCTCTATGGACAAAAGGGAAATATAATAGATGCTATAAGAATAGCTTCAAAGAAGAGGGGAATAAAATGCAATCAGATACCGCTTGAAAAGTTTAGAAACATCGTACATAACGGAAATGCACAGGGTGTAGCCGCAATTAAACCCGCATATAAGTTCCATTCATTAAATGAAATAATTAGTGATGCAAAATCCTCTGATGCACCATTGATATTAATTTTAGATTCTATTCAGGACACACATAATGTTGGTGCAATATTACGCACTGCTGAATGTTCAGGTGTGCAAGGAGTTATTATTACAAAACACAACAGTGCCCCGATAAATGCTACTGTTGTTAAAACATCTGCCGGTGCGACAGAGCATATTAAAATTGCACAGGTAAATAATCTTGTTAATACGATTGATGAATTAAAAGAAAATGGCTTTTGGATAATCGGATCATCTTTAGAAAATGCAAAACCTTTTACTGAAATTGATTATAATATTCCGGTTGCACTTATAGTTGGCAATGAAGAAAAGGGAATAAGAAGATTAACCGCAGAAAAATGTGACCACCTTGTAAAAATCCCAATGGCGGGGAAACTCCAATCGTTAAATGTATCTGTTGCAACAGGAATAATCCTTTTCGAAATTCTCCGACAACGTACAAAAAGTTAGAAACAAATTCAGTCTGAGCTATAGTGTAATCCTGAGCTTGCCTGCTCGGCTTGACAGGACGAAGACTGATCGTCACACTTCTATAAACTCTGTGTGACATTTTTTCAATTACCTCGAGTTTTAACTCGGGGGTATATAATATTAAAAGTTAGAATTGGCTTTATCCAAAAAAGATTTTTTTGTTTGGGCTAAAGCCCGTTATTCGTTTGGTATTTGTAATCCCCGAGATAAATCTCGGGGCTAATCATTTAAATTACAATTCAAGCACTGCAGCGAATATCATTGATTTCCTTCCCCTAATTTCTTACGTTTAATAGCAACACCTGGGAGGGGTTATGAAAGGATTTGTATGTGTAATTGTTCTATTACTATATAATATTTCTTATTCACAGAACTACCCGCACCTGTTCGAGTTAAAGGGATTGGAAGATTCACTCGGAAACACGCATCTTTTTTACAG
>JARRKK010000110.1:0-1262 GCA_037388105.1 Ignavibacteriaceae bacterium
TGGACTGCAAATAAAATAAAGATAATTAAAGTGAATGAGGGAGGGACAAATAGTACCGATATTACACGTGCAATCCAATCTTTAATCAAGTTTTATATTCGAAATTTTATGAGGGAAAATTAAGAGGCAGTATCTCACAATATTATACCGGAACTTCCACCTTATGATTTTCTAAGAACTCCAGATATTTAAATAATGTATCTTCAACACCGTTATATTCTGTGAATTGCATCAAATCTGCTCTTGTTTTTGATGCAGAGTATAATCCCTTCAGGTAACCTGAATAAAATTTTCTATGCTCAAGTACAGCGCGTTTTTCTCCTTTCACTTTAACTGCAAGTTCCAGATGACGTAAGCATGTTTTAATTCTCATTTCTTCATCTATTACGGATGTAATTACACCTTCTTTCATCAATTCCTTCGATTGGAAAAAAATCCAGGGATTTGCAATTGCACCTCGTGCAATCATTACTCCATCGGCATCTGTTTGGTTAAAAGCTGATCTGACATCATGAGCAGAAAGAACATTACCATTTAAGAATACAGGAATACTAACTACGTTTTTAATTTTTGGAATCCAGCTCCACTCAGCGTTGCCTTTATGTCCCATTTTTCTTGTCCTGCAATGTACAGTAAGAGCGACTGCACCAGCATCTTCCATTCTTTTTGCTACTTCTAATATTGTAATACTGTCATGATCCCATCCCAATCTCGTTTTAACTGTAACAGGGAGATTGGTTCCATCAACAACAGATCGAACCAGTTTCTGCATGTAAGGTGGATCCTTGAGCAAAGCTGAACCTGCACCCTGACCAACAACATTCTTAACCCAGCAGCCGGCATTTATGTCGATTAAATCTGGTTGCTCTGCTTCTGCAATTTTTGCAGCACCGACCATAGAATCGATATTAGCACCGTAAATTTGGATACCTACAGGTCGCTCCCCTTCAATAATTTTTAATTTTTTATGTGTCTTCTCGGATGCACGCACTAATCCTTCAGAATTAACAAACTCTGTATAAACTATATCTGCTCCAAGCTCTTTACATACCAGACGGAAAGATATATCAGTAACATCTTCCATCGGAGCCAGCAGAACAGCTTGTTCTAATTCTATTTCGCCAATTTTAAACATAAAACAATAATTTATTAGTAAAGCAAAGATAGTGAGAATTGCTAAAACATTTTTAGGAAAGAAATTATGCCTGTTCTGGTGTGGTTGAGAAATTATTTTGACTAAATCACAAATTAAAGTTATCCCT
>JARRKK010000110.1:1302-11966 GCA_037388105.1 Ignavibacteriaceae bacterium
TTTTTTGGAAGATAGAATACAATCGCCAGAAAAATTAATAATGTAAAAAAAGCACCTGTTAGAAAAGGATACTGATAACCCAAGAACTCATATGCAAAACCACCCCATAGGGGTCCAAGCACTCGTGCAAATGCTGAGAATGATTGATTAATACCCAATGTAATTCCCTGAACATTGTCAGCAGTGACTTCAGAAATCAAACTAAGCAAAGTAGGATTCAGAATACCGTTACCCATAGCCAGAAGTATTGCAACAAAAGCTAAACCCAAAAATGTTCCTCCGTAAGGTATTAATGCTAATGCAACCGTTATTAAAAAAGAACCAACAATCATAATTCTGTTTTTACCTAATAACTTTGTAAAGATTCCAATCAAACCACCCTGTATAATTGCTGAGGTCATACCTACAATCCCAAACATATAACCATTTTGAAGATCTGAAAATCCATAGACATCTATTCCAAGCAAAGCAAAGGTTCCATAAATATTAGCAAATGAAAATGTTAAAATGAAAAATAAAATTATCAAAATTGCCAATTGCTTTTGTTTGAATATTTCTCCCACAGCCTGAAAATTAAATATTTTATAGCTGACAGATTCTACTTTACCTCTATGGAGATTGGATTCCGGAAGAAGAAAGATTGTGAGCGTAAATGCAATCATTGAGAAACCTGCAGCCGCAAAACCTGTTATCATATAACCGTAACTTGATAAGAAACCTCCTATTAGAGGACCGAAGACAAATCCTAAACCAAATGCTGCTCCAATCTTTCCCATTCCTTTTGCCCGGTTTTCTTTTGTTGTTACATCGGCTATATACGCCTGTGCTGCACCAATTGAGCTTCCACCAATTCCTGCAATTATTCTTGCAGCAACTAACATTAAATAGTTTGTTGTGTATGCAAAAACCATATACCCCGAAGCATTTATCAAAAGTGATATAATAATTATTGGACGTCTACCATATTTATCGGATAATCGTCCAGCTATCGGATTAAACAGGAATTGAATAAAAGAATATGAGGCTATGGCAATTCCTATTGCTGCTTCATCAACCAGCAATTCTTTTTTTGCAAATGCCGGTAGTATTGGAATAAGAATTCCGAATCCAAGCAGATCAATGAATACAGTTAGAAATATTAATGTCAGCCCTGATTTTTGTTTCATTTGTAAATTATATAAAATATTCGTTCTTCTACCGGGAATATGTTTCTTCTTTACTAAACATACTAACGATTGGAATGGTGCTGTTATAACTTGATAGAATCTGCTTCGTATCTGTAAAAGCCTGCCGCATTATTAATTTATCCTCTTGAGTTAAATATGTCAGTATAGTATCTTCAGATGATATTGATGCAGGCAATATTACAAATTCATTTCCCTTTTCAATTTTTCCCTTATAAACCCATGTTGGGACACAGTTAACATTATTTAAGTAAACGGAATCTGTGAATATATTTTTAGAAATATCCATTGTTAGTATTACACCAGCATCAGTGTATCTCCACTTCTGGTTTGAAATAAAATTTCCTAAAGAATAAGCAACAAATCCGGTATCTATATTCCCGTTAACGGTTTTAAAATATTTCACAGGCTGAATAACATGGGGATGACTTCCGATTATTATATCAGCACCGTAAAAAATTGCTTTCTGAACGATTTCATTTTGAAATGTGTCCGGTTCACGATCGTACTCTTCCCCGAAATGAAAATAAACAAGTACTATATCCGGATTATATTTTTTTACAATTGATATATCATCTTTGATTAATAATGTATCAATTACATTTATAAGATATTCCTTCCCCTTGGGAATAGGTATATCGTTTGTTCCATAAGAATAAGCTAATATTGCAATTTCAATTCCATTAATTGTATTTATCCTAAGCGAATCTCGATCCTCCTGTGATAAAAAAGTGCCGGTATAATTTATCCCCAACTCTGATAATTTATTGATAGTTCTTCTGGCACCAGCTTCACCTTGATCTAACGCATGATTATTGGAAGTAACTAGAAAATCAAACCCGGCTACTTTGATTGCATATAAAAAATCATCCGGTGCATTAAAAAAAGGATAACCGCTGTAACCGAGATCTTTTCCACCAAGTACTGTTTCCAGATTCCCGATAGTGAAATCTGAAGAGCTCAGGTAATCTTTCACTTCACTAAAAACGCCATTAAAATTAAAGCTATCCGCTGCTACGTAAGCGTAGTTAAACTGCGTAGAATGACACATTAAGTCTCCAACAAAAGAAATGGAGATTGTTGTTATGGAATCCCTTTTTTCCGCAGTTTCTGTTCTCGAAAGTTTTTCCGTTAATCCGGAATAATATATATATGTTGATATAATACAGATTAGAGGAGTTACTATTTGAATTAGCTTTTTCATCTGTTTCTAATTTCTTACTTGTGTCCCGATAAAATCGGGAAACTCGCATTATTATCATCTCAATGCGGGTAAATGGCTTTTCATGCTCGTTTCATAAAAAATAGCTTTTACATCCTGAACATCTTTTCTCACATCCTGACAAATTTTTCTTAATTCACTTAATCCTTTTCTCACACGAGTACCTGCGGCTGCCTGACTTTTTTCATAAAATTTATGAAAATCTGTTTCCAGGCTGTTTACGAAGTCAACGAGTTGTTGGAATTTATCCATAATTCCCTCCTTTAGTTTATGATTATGTTAGTTAGAATTTTCCAGAACGATTTCTGCAACGTCCTTTACTTTTACTTCTTCAGACTTTTCAAAATGTTTAACACCATCTGTCAGCATGGTCATACAAAACGGACAAGCTGATGCAATGTTATCTGTTCCAGTATCTAATGCTTCCTTTGTTCTCTCAATATTAATTTTGCCTCCTTCCTCATCTTCAAGAAACATTCGGCCACCACCGGCTCCGCAACAGAATCCTTTGCTTTTATTTCTTGGCATTTCAACATAATTAAAACTGCTTATTTTCTTTAATGATTCTCGTGGTGATTCAAATACTTCATTATATCTTCCAAGATAACATGAATCATGATAAGTTACTTTTTCTTTTTTCTGTTCTTCCTTAATCTTGATTCTGCCATCATTTGTAATTTCATCAATTAACTGAGTATGGTGTAAAACCTCATAATTACCACCAAATTGTTTGTATTCATTCTTTAATGAATGAAAACAATGAGGACATGCAGTAACAATTTTCTTCACACCATAATTATTCAAAGTTTCGATATTCTCCTTCATCATCATCTGAGCCAAATATTCGTTTCCAAGTCTTCTAGCAGTATCTCCGTTGCATTTTTCCTCAGTTCCTAATATTCTGAAGTCAATATTCGCTTTTTGCATCAATATGTCGCCATTTTTGTCTTCTGACATAGTTTTAATCCCTAAACCCTCAGCCCAATTTGCTCTATCAGCCTGGTTGAATGCCCAGGGGGTAAAATTTGTCTCAATACTTTTAAATACATTGTTCAAATTTGGTGGAAATACTGATTCGGATAATACAAGATCTCTTCTCATATCAACTATTGAATCTACATGTTCAATCATTACCGGGCATTCCTGAACACAAGCCATACAGGTAGTACACTGCCATAATACCTTATCTTCAACATAATCATGTATAAGAGTTTTTTCAAACTGCTCACCTTCTGTCTTCCCATGAACCAGGAGCGGTGCTTTATCAGCAGTTCTTTTTCTAATATTAATTAAAATATTACGAGGTGATAGCGTTTTGCCAACGGTGTTTGCCGGGCAAACTGAATCGCATCTTCCACATTCAGTACACGAATATCCATCGAGAATTTGTTTCCACGAAAAATGTTCTATATCAGCTGCACCAAAAAATTCACTTTCTTCATCTTCCAGATCAATGGATTTTAGTGTATTTCTGATGGAATCTAAATTTGCAAAATAGACATTTGGAACTGAAGCTAATACATGAAGATGTTTTGAATATGGCAAATAGTTTAGAAATGTGAAAATCAAAATTATATGAATCCACCAAAATACTGTGAATGCTGTTGCTGAAGACACGCTCGAGCCAAAGAAAATATTACCTAGTGCTGCTGAAATTGGTTTCACTTCATTTTCTTGAATTCCATGCATTGCCAAAGATGCGGCATTCTGTCCGTACATCGATACAACGATAAACAAAATTAAAAGTAGAATCACAACAGCATCTAGCTGAGATGCTCTCTCTAACTGAAGACGAGGAACTTTGAAAATAAATCTTCTTAGTAAAGCTATAAGAACTGATAAAATAACCAGTACTCCAAATATATCCGAGACCGAAGTAATCAATGGATATAAAGGACCGAGAAAATGAAATGAGAATGGACTATAAAATCCCTGGATTATAGCTTCTACCACAGCAAATAAAAATATTATAAATCCCCAAAAGATTATAAAGTGTATCACCCCTGCTACAGGTTCCCTTAAAAGTTTTGACTGACCGAAAACAATTTTAATAATTCTGCTTATTCTTTCCCCTACTCCACCGAACCTATCATCTTTCTTTTTTGCAACAAGCATATAGTTGATAAGATTCCTGCAGCTATAAAAGAATAGCGCAAAGGATAAAATAATAACTATAATAAAAATGATATTTTGTAAGGTCATGCCTTGTTAGTATTGAAACCTATATGATTGGTTAAGGCAATGTTTCAAATTTTTTGGATATAGCAAAATAAATTGATGCAGCAGCGAATACTTTTATCACCATCCAAATAGTAAAAATAGCAGCACCTGCTGTGACGGCTTCAGAAAAATTCTGTAAATAGAAAACATATAAAAATAATGTCCCTACAATGATTATAAAGATGTTAGCTGCAAACATGGAGATGACTACGCCCCAATAACTTTTATTCTTTTGAACAAGGTAGCCTACAAGGTAAGCCGCTAATGGAAATGCAAGAAGGTATCCACCTGTGGGTCCATAAAGAACTGGAAGACCAAAAGTGCCATAGGCAAAAATGGGTAACCCAACTACACCAAGTGCAATATAAAGTACCTGGCTATATGCGCCGTTCCTGGCACCTAACAAAGCACCGGCCAATAAAACCAGCATTGTTTGCAAAGTAAATGGAACAGGTTTAACAGGCATAGTTATTTGAGCTGCAATTGCTGTTAAGATTGTAAACGAAATAATCCAAAATAACTGTGATGTTCTTAAAGCTGAAAACAGATTTATAAGAGAATTAGATTTGGTTTTTATTTTCGTTGTCATGTTTTCCTCAATTCAAATATGTTTTAAAAAATTGGTTTGTTTTATTTAATAAGGAATCAAATTTTTTGTTGCTTCCTTCAAACGGATGTACAATATCAAATGTATGACCTGCTGATTTAACTATGAATAGTTCCGATTGATCTTTATTTGACCATTGATAAATGTTTTCACCTTCTTTTATGGGAACGGTAAGATCAATGTCTCCTTGTGCGATTAATAATGGCTTGTTCAAATTACTTACTGCATTCGCAATATTCAAACTATCGTTTTTATTCAATTCAATATCTTCCAAAAGAGTTACGTTTAATCTCATTACTTGTTTTGTTCTGCTGTTTAAAACCTCAAAGAAACCATTTTTTCTCCATTCATTTTGCTGTCTCTTTGTATATCGATTAAAATTTGAAACAGCAGACCAGGTTGAAACAGCTTTAACTTCAGCACGTTTACTTCCGCATAAAAGAGCAACAGCACCTCCTCGACTATGTCCAATCAAACCAATTTTGGTATCTGATATTTTTCCAAAAAATCCGTCACAGTATGCTGTTATAATTTCAACTAGTTCAGAGACTTCGAGAGATATCGTATTATTAGCAAATTTGTCGAGTTCTGTAAACTCTGTTAAATGTTCACCAATGCCGTTATGCGAAAAATTAAAAGAAATAACAAAAAATCCATTTTTAGCAAAATATTCTCCAGTGTAAGGAAAGAATCCCCAATCTTTAAATCCCTTAAAACCATGCACTAAAATTAGACATGGAGCTTTATTAATAAGCTCTAATCCATATATCGTAATGTTAAGAACATTGTTTTTTTGAGTATTAAAGATAAAATTATCTCTCATCTATAGGAAATATGCTTATTAAAGAGAGAAAAGTCAAGATTTTGAGCGGAAAATAAACTTTATTCTTAAAGATCTTATGGATGAGTAAGACATAAAAAAAGATGCTCTCCACTGTTTCGAATAACCTCTAATTGTCACGATTTGGTTAGTAAATGTCCAGAAATATTCATTTGCACTAGTCAACAGATTTTCTAATTTTGTTATTAAATTTAGTTTCTTAATGAATAATCGGGCAATATGAAAAATCTTTTTGTAATACCTTCAATTGATATAAAGAATGGAAAAACAGTACGTGTGGTTCAGGGTATACCGGAATTACACTGTGAAGAATATGGTGATAATCCTGTAGATATGGCAAGGATATGGCGTGCTGAAAATGCAAAGTTTATTCATATTGTAGACTATGACGGAGCGCACGATCATTCAAGAAGAAACTTTGATCTGGTTCACGAAATTTGTTCTTCGGTTGTGATACCAGTTGAATTTGCAGGTGGTATAAGAAGTTATGAAGATGCGGAATTAATAATGCAAACCGGTATTTCGCGTCTTGCTGTAAACACAATGGCTGTTGAAAATAAGGAAGTATTTAAAAAGATTTTCGAGAAATATGGTCCGGCAAAGGTTATTATTACGCTTGATATAAGAGATGATTATTTATACATCAGAGGAAGAAGTGTAAATTCCGGAGTATCGTGTTTCGATTTTACAAAAGAGATGGCAGCTATTGGAATAAACAGGTTCATTGTTTCCGATATATCCAGGAACGGTATGCTGGAAGGACCAAATATATCGTTATCAAAAAAGGTAGCTGAAATGAGTGGTGCAAAAGTTACTCATGCAGGCGGCATCCGGAATAAAGATGAACTGGCTGATATACAAAGGCTTGTACCATTAGGTGTTGATTCGGTCATAATCGGAAGAGCACTTTATGAAAACAGATTCCCCTGCCAAAAGTTATGGAGAGTTGCTGAGTCAGGCTTATTTAATTAAATTACAGGTTACTATGGCAAATGAAAAAAACGAAATAGTTCATAGCAGTTTTTGGTCAAACATATTCAATTATTCAACACAGAAAACTGATTTGCAGATGTCACTGCTCTCAATTCCCCTGTTCAAGTCTCTCGGCAAAAAAGATCTTTCATATATATTGAATATTTTACATAATCGAAGCTATTTACCCGGAGAATATATTTTTTATCAGGGTGATCCGGGAATAGGTTTATATATAGTTAGACAAGGCGATGTTAAAATATTGCATGAATTTGAAGACGGAAGCAAAACCTATCTTGCAACATTTACAAAAGGTGATTTTTTTGGGGAGCTTGCTTTAGTGGATGGGGAAACAAGATCTGCTTCAGCAATTGCTGAAACAGAGGTAAAAGCAGCTGTAATCTTCAAACCGGATTTAGATGAATTTATTGAAAAGTATCCGAAAAAAGGTATTAAAATACTTAACGGAATATCACATATAATTGCAACACGTTTAAGAGCGCTAAATAACGAGTTCTTTACATTACAAAGGAGCAGTAAATAAGTAGGAGGAATTTATGGCGGCCGAAATTAATAAAGTACTTGTACCAATTGATTTTTCAGATTATTCTAAAATTGCGTTAAAATATGCGGTTGACTTCGCACAAAAATTTAATGCAGAAATGTTTTTAGTCTATGTAGTTGAGCCGGTTATTTACCCGCCGGATTTTAGTATGGGGCAAATTGCTATCCCTTCAGTTAATACTGAATGGGATATCAAAGCTAAGGAAGAATTAGACAATCTTGCAGATTCTGAGATCCCAGATGGTGTTAAGGTTAAAACGACGATCAAAACGGGTAAACCTTTTTTAGAAATTATTGAAACTGCATCTGAAGAAGATGTTGATTTAATAATAATTGCTACACATGGTCATTCGGGTATGGAACATATTTTATTTGGTAGTACTGCTGAAAAGGTTGTTCGAAAAGCTCCCTGCCCGGTTTTAACTTTAAGGGAACCGATTAAAGGATTTTCATTTAAAGATGAGATCAAAAAAGAAAAGTGAGAATTATCCACTCTCGTTAAACAAAATTGTTCTTTGGGAATAATGGATTAAAGGAAACATGTGGAAACAATCAATTCCATTACTTCATTATTCCAGGTTTCCAGGAGTTGCATAACATGAATTAATTCTTCCTTTCGATAACGAAATCAACTAATGCTTCAAGTGCGATTTTACTCTGAGAATCCGGAAGAATCTGTAACGCTCGCTTTGCTGTATCAGAATAATATTTTGCTGTTTCAAGTGCGTAACTAATCCCGCCATTATTTCTTACAAATTCCGTAACCTCTTTAATCTTTTCTCTGTTGCTGCCATTCTTTATTATCTTCTTGATATGGAGTGCTTCTTTATCAGAGACTTTTTCAAGTGAATGAATTAAGGGTAAAGTTATCTTCTTTTCTTTTATGTCTCCCCCAACGGGTTTACCAATCAACTTCATAGTACCTTCGTAATCCAGAATATCATCCCTTATCTGAAAAGCCATTCCAATTGATTGTCCAAACCTTTTCATTGCGTCGTGGTATTCTTTATTTTCAGTGGCACTCATTGCTCCAATTTCACAACAGGTTTCTAACAGAGATGCTGTTTTATCCGATATCACTTGAAAGTAAGTTGCTTCATCAATATCCAATTTTCTTGTTTTTTGAATTTGAAGCAGCTCACCTTCAGACATTCGTTTAACCGTGTTTGTGATAACACTAAGAAAATCGTAATCTTTACCGTCAACCGCTATCATTAATCCTCTTGATAGAAGATAATCTCCCATCAACACAGCTACTTTATTTTTAAATAGTGCATTAATCGACCATACATTTCTACGCTTATTTGCATTATCAACAACATCATCATGAACAAGCGTAGCAGTGTGCAGCAATTCTACAAGCACAGCACCTCTATAACTCCGTTCAGTAATACTTCCAGTAATTTTTGCTGAAAGTAAAACAAGAAGTGGTCTAATTTTTTTCCCTTTTTGTCTTATAATATATCTTGCAACAAGATCAACAAGGTGCACCTTAGAGCGGATTGACTCTTTAAAATGTTGCTTAAAAACGTCTAATTCGGATTTTATGGAAGGATTTCATTCCCCGTACAGCAGATGCCACCCAGTTGAATCCCTTTGGCCCCTTTTGACTGGGCATACTCGATCATCTCCTTGGATTGGGCGGCAGCCACGATCATTTCGGACAGAATCGGCTCATGACCGTGAATAATGATATTGACATGGTCTTCTTTCATCACACCGAGGTTGGCTTCGGACTGCAAAGGAGACGGAGCGCCGAACATCACATCCTGAAGATCCGTCGCGATCATACTGCCGGCCCAGCCGTCCGCCAGCGAGCACCGAGTGCACTGCTTGACGATATTCTTGTAATCCTGGTCAACCCCCATATGGGTCCTGTGCATGATCTCAACAATTTCCCGGTCGATATTACGGGGGACAACTCCCAGCTTTTTCCAGCGCTCATACAGGGGCTGGGGTGCTCGTTTTGCATACATGATCTCGCCTTCGGGCTTGCCCCATTCAGCCAACGCTTTTTCAGCCACTTCAACAGCGATTTCATCAAAATCACGATCCAGTGTTTCGCCGTCTTTTTCAACCGTGGTGGCTACCCCAAAGTAAGGCGCAATTTGAAGGAGTCTTTCAGGAGATTTGATTTTATAGTCTTCGGTTTCTTTCCGGGCCACGGACAAAAAGACTTCGGCCACTCCACGACCATGGTCTGAATGCGCCGACGCACCAGCTGCCACCATGCGGGCAAAGTTTCTTGCCGCGATGGTGTTGGGCGTGGCACCGCACAACCCTTTTCGGGTATCCTCGCCTTCGATGCCGGCTTTGGGCATAGGCAGGCGGCATGGTCCCATGGCACAGTTCTTACAACAGGTTCCCTGCATTCCAATGTTGCAGGGTTTCATGGTTTCTGCTCGATCAAAAACTGTCTCAACACCCAGTTTCTGAGCCCGAGCAATCATTTCCTGGGTTGCAGGATCAATAGAGGCCGCTATTGGATCTGCCATCTTCTGAGGCTTGGCGGCCTTTACGCTTTTTTCTTCTGCCATTAGAGGTTCCTCCTCGTAATTTTTTCTTGAAATGATTAACTCAAATAATAGCTTTCGGATTGCATTTTAGCAACGTTCGGTTAGCTGTGTTATTTCGTTTTATGCGACCCGTTTGTGAATTCTATTCAACCGTTCCAGCATCTTATCCAGTTTTGATTTCTGCTGGGCCGCAGGAGTCATGGAGACTTCGCCGGCTGCGACTTTATGTTTTGCCGCAAGGGCTTCACGTTCTTTTGCGCGCTTTTCTCGGATCGCCTGCTCTTCAGCCTCTTTCTTAGCTCTGGCTTCTGCCTCGGCTTTGGCCTTGGCGTCTGCCTCGGCTTTGGCCTTGGCTTCGGCTTCTGCCTTTGCTTTGGCCTCCGCATCGGCCTTGGCTTTGGCGTCGGCTTCTGCCTTTGCTTTGGCGTCCGCCTCGGCTTTGGCCTTGGCATCCGCTTCGGCTTTGGCTTTGGCTTCGGCTTCAGCTTTGGCTTTGGCTTCCTCCTCGGCTTCATCTACAACTTCCTCTTTTTTGGGC
>JARRKK010000111.1:0-6036 GCA_037388105.1 Ignavibacteriaceae bacterium
TCTGATCGTCAGCCGTGATATACAAATTGCGGAATATACCAAGAGTGTTATACATATCGCACATATTAGCACAAAAACTGCAGTTCAGTTTGTGAGGGAAGCAAAAAGCAAAGGGATAAAGGTAACAGCAGAAGTAACCCCGCATCATTTTACTTTGACTGATGACGCAGTTAAAACTTATGATACAAATTTTAAAATGAATCCACCATTGAGGGCAAGAGAAGATGTCGATGCAATTATTGAAGGATTGAAAGATGGTACAATTGATTGTATTGCAAGCGATCACGCTCCCCATTCAATTGAAGAGAAGGAAGAAGAATTCCAGAATGCACCAAATGGAGTATTGGGATTGGAAACTTTGGTAGGTATTACTCTCTCAGAGTTATATCATAAAAAGATATTAACTTTAAAGGAAATTATTGAAAAACTATCAGTCAATCCGCGAAAGGTATTGAACCTACCCGTAATAAATTTTTCGGTTGGTGAAAAAGCAAACTTTACAATTTTAGATTTAGATGTTGTTTGGACAGTTGATATAAGCAAATTTAAAAGTAAATCCCGTAATTCGCCATTTGACAAAAAACTGCTTAACGGAAATGCGGGCGGGGTAATTAATAACGGTCAGATTTATTTTAATTATGAATTAATTAATATTAAGTAGCTCTATTCCTATAAATTGCTGAAAATCCTCATACCGGAATATCCTTCAGCGAACCTTCATAATGAATAAATTAAAAATCCCACTGTACAATTAACTGTACATAATTTATTGATATTCTTCGAAATCAGTCCAATTTGAAGGAAAATAGGTGGCATTTCAATTGGAATCCTACTTCGAAGAGTTTTTTATAGAACAAATAATGGAATAATAAAATGAAACCGAAAATATTAATTATTGTATTAGCCCTTCTAATCCTAAACCAGGCATGCGAAATTTATGAGCCTGAAGTAGAAGTTGATTACATACCTCCATCAATTCCCTCAGGTGTAGTCGTTAGCAACGGTGATGAAAGAGTTTATATTTATTGGGATAACAATAGAGAAGCCGATCTTGCTGGTTATAACATTTATGTTAGTGACTCGTATGATGGAAGATATGAATTGATAGGATCATCGAATTATAACAACTTTATTGATTACGGTGCTGTAAATGGTGAGTTATACTATTATGCAGTTACCGCATATGATTTTAACGGAAATGAAAGCGAATTGAGTTATGAAGATATTTATGCCACCCCACGCCCGGAGGGATTTAATCAAGCAATTTTTGATTATAATCAGTTCCCCAACAATTCAGGGTATTCGTTTGCTATTTATTCCGTTGTAGCATATGATAGCATCGATGTTGATTTCTTTTTTGAAAATTTTCAAGGTAATTTTTATTTAAATGTTTGGTCTGATACTGATATCCAGGATATGGGACCAACAAATGATATTTACGATATTGAATTTGCTCCGACCACAGGCTGGTCATCAACAAAGGATGCAAGTGCAATTGAAGGACATACTTATGTATTTTGGACCTGGAATAATCATTTTGCCAAAGTAAGAATATCATCAATCACAAGCGAAAGAGTAGTTTTTGATTGGGCATATCAATTGGCTCAAGGCAATATTCAGTTAAAACCATCAACTAAAGGCGACTCAAGAGCAAAATTATATCGCTCCTTTATCAGGTAAAAACAATTGCACGGAAAGTTTAATATTTATAGCATTCTGGATAATAATTATTTAATTTGAAGACATATGAAGAAATTATTTATACCCATAATAATCTTATTTAGTACACAAGTATTCATTGCTCAGGAAAATAGCCTCAAGCAAAACTTAAATTCCAATTCTCTGAATTCAGAAGCATATGGTATGCTTGATGATATTGAAAAAGGAATTTCAAATACTCAAACTTCAGATATTTCACCCTATCTTACATCGCAGGTATATTTGAGTTTAATGAACGGAGTATCAGGATATTATAGTTCGAACCAGGCATATTATGTTATTGAAGAATTCCTGAAGGAGTATAAAGTTATTTCCTTTAGATTTAATAAATTTAAACTAAATACTACAGCCCCATTTGCAATTGGTACTTATTATTACGAACACAAAGGTAATCAAAACGAAGCAAAAGTTTTTGTTACCCTAAAATTCACAAACAAATCCTGGCAAATTACTCAGATCTCCATCAAATAGTTCATGGTAAATAGCGTAATTAAAAAACTAAAAGACGATGGAAAATATATTGCTATCGTCTTTTTAGTTTTAATTATATTATCAGGACTAATCTCACCATTAGTAATAAACTATAAAAGGAATAATTGGGATGTTGAATTATCAAATAAAATTGCTGAAATTGAAAATGCAATTCAAAGTTCATTCAGACAGCGGGAACTTAATTTAATACAAACCGAAGATTGGTTGAAACAAAATCTCTCAGAAACTTTTAAATCAAAATCATACCAGTACAAAGAGTTAATTGAATTAGTAAATAATACTGAGAAAAAAAGCTATTCGTTAGAAATTGTTGCCCCAAATGGAAAGCTAATTGCCTGGAACCAGAATATAGCAATCACGCAAGAGGAAATTTTCCCTCTCTCTTTTCCTCTCGGCCAGGCTTATTTTCATACAACAGGACTTCTTACTTACTTAACAATAGTAGATACCATCCGGGTTCAAACTGATGTTTTCTATATTGTTGTTGGTGAAAAATTTGAAAAACACTACAGCCTTCAAAATGACTTTTATACTAATGAAAGTTTTGTTACTGAATTTTCGGAAGAATTCAGAACGCAAATTTTTATTGATTTTAATCCTTTTGCTTTACCTGAGAAAGATGGTCGGATATACTCATTTCAGTTAAATAATTTAAAGGGATCAAAAATTGGCGTTGCAAGTTTTTATAAGCCCTCATTAAATGTAACGATTAGTGGAATTAGAGATATTACAACAAAAATCCAGGCTTCCCTTGTAGTTCTGGTATGTATTTTTATTGGTGTGAGCTTTAGAAATGATTTTTTAAGAATAAAACGAAAAAGCGTAAGACTTCTGTTAATTGTTATTTACCTTATTGCTTTTAGGGTATTGATATTCGTTGTAGGTTTTCCATCACTGTTTTTATCGGGTCCGCTCGTTGATCCTGCTAATTTTTCTTCAACATTTGCCTGGGGACTTGTAAAATCTCCAATAGAATTTTTTATTACTAATTCATTTCTCATAATTATCTCATTCCAGATCTTTAAGTATAACTACCATTATTCAGTTTCTGATAAATCTGTAAAGTGGAAGATTCGAAATATATTATCGATCCCGGCTTTGTTAATAATATGCTTTTACTTACTAAGAGGATTAAGTGCTTCAATTAAAAGTGTAATATTCGATTCTACAATAAGATATTTTAAAGACCCTACACCCATTCCCGATTTCACTACATTTTTTATGAATCTTAATGTTCTCATGTTGGGTTTATCAATAATGGTGGTAATGGTATCTTTCATAATTTTATCCGGTAAGTTTTCACATCTGTTAGATGCAAATGTCTGGCTGTTAAAGTTTACATTAATGTTCATCCTGGTTCAGTTATTTGCCTACTACTTTTTTGAAAATCTTAATGATCCACTTATCACTCATCTTATGGTCTTCATATTCATTTCATTGATGTTCATATTAGTTTATTCCATCTATTTCCGTAAACATACTATATTTCAATCGCTTGTTTATCTAACAATAGCCTCCTCAATAATCACTGTAATACTTATGAATTATTTCAATCTGGAGCTGGAAAAAAGATCATTAAAAACTGTGGCATTTGAAATAATTAGAGCAAATGAAACTTTGTTGAACTATATGAGCGATGAGACATTACTCAATGCGTTAGTGGATGATGAGTTGATAAACAGCTTTTATCAGCGGAATATTAATTTTGATGCTGAAGCTTTCCGAATCTGGTGTACCACTCCGATGCAAAATGAGTCTATTAGTTCCGGCATTTTCCTTTATGATAGGGATAGGGTGGAAATAGGCAGTTTCTCAGTTGGTTTGGAGAACCAATATAATATATTCAGTTACTTTGATTCTGTAAATACTGATGAACCCAACATAAAAGAAATAAGTGACTCACAAACAAGTGAAGCATTAACGACAATTGGAATAATGCCTGTTAAGAAGAGAGATATTATTGGGGGTTATGTATCTACAGCGGCTCAATTTAATATTAATAGTATTGGTGCAAAGAACATACCTGATTTTCTTAAATCGAATAATGCTTTAATCGGGTCTGTTATTGATGAATCTTTTTTAACAATATTTGAATTCACAAATTCAAAAATAACACAAGTGTACGGTGATATTTATCCCTCCCGGGAACAGATGATACCGATTGCAAATGCTAAATTATCAAGGTATAATGATGCAAGTGTTGACTTTTCAATTTATGGGGAAGATTATATTTCTTACGTCATAAAGGTTCAAACAAATGGCAGTGAAAGATTAATTACAGTTGCCGCAAAAGCAAGAGAAATCACATGGAATCTTTTTAATTTCTTCAAGATATTTCTAATTCACACAATATTCATTCTCGCTTTATTCTTAGCTCTTAAAATCACAAACCTTCTAAAAATAAAACGATCCTTCAGAACAAAATTGCTGTATGTTATACTGTTTGTATCTATTGTTCCATTAGCACTACTGGCAGTTTATAACAGACAGGTAGTTTCAGAAAGAAGTCAGGAGGAAATCTTTGATGAATTAAGTAAGAGATCAGATTATCTTGAGAATCATGTTAGATCGCAGCTAGCCAAGCATCAAGATAGAATATTATCAGCTGCATTTAGCAATGTTGGGAAGGAATTGAACATTTCATTCTCTGTTTATAAAAATACAGATCTAATTTATAGTTCACACGATGACTACTATCGTATTGGGTTATTTCATTATAAGCTTAATCCGGAGGCTCATTATAACCTGAATTATCTTAGTTATAAAGAGTACTCTGCAATTGAAAATATTGATAAATACAATTTTGATGCATATTATAGAAAAATTACAATTAATGGTGATGTATATATTATTGGTGTTAATGATGCCTTCAATAAAATTAAACCCACCTTTTCAACTGCTGATGTTGATGTAATACTCTTTGGAATCTATTCATTCGCTGTGATAATTATAATAATAGTAAGTACAGTCTTTGCGAATCAAATATCTGCCCCAATTAGAAAATTAACAAAAGCTACTGAAGCTGTGGCCCAAGGTGATTTAAGTGTTGAATTAGAGAATACTGAAAAGGGTGAAATGAAAGATCTTTATGATGGTTTTAATTTAATGACGCATGAATTACAAAAAAATCAGGTTGAAATTGCTGAGCTTGAACGGGAATCTGCCTGGAAAGAAATGGCGAAACAGGTTGCACATGAAATCAAGAATCCACTCACACCGGTAAAACTGGCAATTCAACAACTAGTTGCTTCTTATAATGAGAAAAGTAAAGACTTCGATAAAACATTTGATGCCGTAACAAAAACTACACTAAGCCAAATTGATAACTTGAGCCAAATTGCTTCTGAGTTTTCGAGTTTTGCAAAGATGCCAAGCATAAAGCTTGAAGAAGTAAACTTATTGATTGTAATATATGATATTGTTTCTCTATTTAAAGATAATGTAGATGTAAAATTTAGTACTGATGTACAAGAGGCAATAGTTGAGTCCGATATTTCCCAGTTGAAAAGAATGTTAATTAATATTATCAGAAATTCTATACAAGCCAATGCAAGCAAAATAACTCTAAAGTTAAGTGAGAAAGATAATGATTATTCATTATTGATTAAGGATAATGGAAATGGTATTGAAGACAAGTATAAGAATGAAATATTCAAAATGAATTTTACGACGAAGGAAAAGGGAATGGGCATAGGATTAAAGCTGTCCAAAAGGTTCATTGAAAGCAGTGGCGGTAAAATCCATTTAGTGAAATCACAACCATCAGATACAATTTTTCAAGTTATCATTCCAAAGTATAAATCGAAGAACGATTTATCATGACAG
>JARRKK010000111.1:6058-13354 GCA_037388105.1 Ignavibacteriaceae bacterium
TATTATAATTGAAGGCAACATACCTTTACAAAAAATTACAGCGATCACATTTACAGATAAGGCAGCTGGAGAGCTATATAAACGCATAGCAAAAGAAATTGATGAAGCAATTAATAAATCGGATGTACTGTCTGAAATATCTGCACTAGAAAAAATCAGGAGACAATTAGTATCAGCTAACATATCTACGATACATTCCTTTTGTATAAACATTTTAAAAGAATTTCCCGTTGAAGCGGAACTGGATGCAAATTTCACACCGATTGACTCTACAACTTCTTCTGAATTATTAGAATTATCCATTGAAGAAACTGTTAGAGAAAAACTTGAAGATAATGCTAATGAAGATATTAAAGAGTTAATAAGGTTATTTTCTTCAAAACTGATTCTGGTTAAAGAACTCAGAAAAATGATTGATCACAGGACTATTGTAACAAGATTGGAAAATAAAATTTATAAAAAGGGCATTCAACAAATAGCCGATTTCTTCACTGAAACTTTTGTTAAGTATTTTGAAATTATTTATTCGCCACAAGTAAAAATTCTAATATCAGATCTGAGAAAAGTAAATGATGAAGTTTTGGTGTATGATCCTGGGAATGATTCTGCATTAAGAGTTGTACTATTAATTCAAAGACTTGAAAATGCAAACAATGTTAAGAAAATTATTCAAATAATTCATCTTATTAAGGATGAAGTCTGTACAAAAACTAATACAATTAAATCAAGAGGCTACTTTGCAAATAAATCTCGTGCTGGATTTGAAAACGAAATTGAGAGGTTTGAATCAGCAATAAACAATTTGCTAAAAGTCAAGATTGTTGATTCAGTAGAAAATGTTGAGTACCATCTTGCACTGGTGGGGAAATATCTTATCGATATCTTTAATGATATTTTGTTTTTATATAACGAGAGAAAAAGGGAACTCGGCTATCTGGATTATGAAGATATATTAATTAAGACACAAAATCTTCTTCAATTAGATGACGTAAAGAAATTTCTTTCAGAAAAATATACATATTTAATGGTTGATGAATATCAGGATACAAATGAGTTGCAGTATAACATCTTTATGCCAATTCTCGATAATTTGAAAAAAGGGAACCTGTTTGTTGTAGGCGATGAGAAACAAAGCATTTACAGGTTCAGAGATGCAGAACTTGAAGTATTTAGTAAAACCAGCCAGGAAATAATTGAAAATAGCGGTAGAAATTCTCTGATTACACTTCCCGATAGTTTTCGGATGGAACCGGAAATTTGTGTTTTTACAAATGTTCTATTCAGAAATCTGTTCAGTAATCCAAATAGTATTTATAACGAAGTTGAGCACTCAGACTTGATCTGTGCGAAACCTGATTGTACGGGAGGGGAGGTGTCTATAATTATTGCAGATAATGAGTCGGAATCAACTGAAGCTGATTTAGTTTGTAAGCAGATTTTAGCTTTAAGAAAAAATGCAAGTAAAAATGTTGATTGGAAAGATATTGCAATACTGGTAAGGAAAAGAAGTTCGTTTTCGGAACTTGAAAAACATTTTATCAAGTATAATATACCTAATAAGATAATCGGCGGGACAGGATTTTATCAGAGGCAAAGTATTTATGATGTATATAATTATTTTTCATTTCTTCTTGATACTTACAACGATGCTGCTCTCATTGGAATTTTACGCTCACCCTTCTTTTCAATAAGTGATGTTAAAATATTTGAGCTTTCCCAAAATCCCGGCAATTCATACTGGGAAAAGATGCAAAACTCAAATACCGATGATAAGGAACTCTTGGTTGCGGTTAATCAGTTAAGGCAAAATCTTCAGATCGTTGAACAGAAAGATCTTAATGCTGTTTTAAGAAAAATATTTGAGGAAACAAATTTTATTGCTGTAATTGCATCACGTCATGATGCGGATCAGGAATTAGCAAATATTAACAAGTTATTAAAGATTACGAATGAATTCACATATGAGGGATTTAAAACTCTTTATGATTATGTGAATTATTTGAAGGATTCAATATTAAATATGGGTGATGAAGCACAAGCCGGGTTATCCAGGCAACTTAATGCAGTTAGTATTTTAACTTTGCATCAGGCTAAAGGTTTGGAGTTTCCGGTAGTATTTATGTATAACTCACACCAGGAATCGAAGAATGATATTGTAAAATCGAAATCAGTGACTGTTGATAAAACTTTTGGACTACTTACAAAGGTACCATTAAATTACGATTACTTTGAAGATTATTATTCAGCACCGATAATTTCCGTGAGAGATCATGTTGAACAAAGAAAAAACCTCGCAGAGATAAAAAGACTTTTTTACGTGGGTGTTACAAGAGCTGAAAAGTTTCTTTTTATAACAGCATCATCAAAGGGGAAAAATAATTTTCCTGTATCTTCATTTATGGGATTGTTAATTAATGGATTAAATATAGAAGATAATTCCAAATTATTTTCTATTGATGATAACTTAATATTCTTAATTAAGGAAGGAAATGAATATAAAAATGAAACAAAACACATAAGTGTTACGATTCCAATAATCAGGCAGCTAGAGTTTGATCTGGAAATAGAGGATAAATTTGATAATAATATTCAACCAAAGAAATCTCTGCTTCAGAAAATATCAGATAAAAGCGAAGGTCAAATAATTTCGGCAACAAAGGTTTCTACATATGCTCAATGTCCTCTGAAATATAATTTTATTTATAATTATGGTTACTCACAATTATTTTCAGATCTCAGAAAGTTTGATAATAAAAACAGTTATGTAAATAAAACATTCGATAGTTTTAATAATGATGATTCTTATTATAATGAATTTGATAAAATACCAAGTTCAAAACAGCATCCCGATATTAAAGGAAGAATTATTCACAAGGCACTTCAGAAGGAAATCAAAAAAGAAAGTCTGGAACAATTTATTTTGAATGAAATAAAAACATCCTATGCAAACATTTTTGAATCAGCAGAAATCAGGCAAATTTTTATAGAAGATTTGGTAAATATTTTAGTGAATTTCTATAATTCAGATGAATTTGGATATCTGACTAATTTTCCAGATCATAAAAACGAATTGGAGATCTATTTTAAAGAGGATGACTATTTCTTATTTGGGATTATTGATATGCTAATAATTGCTGAAAAAAAGGTTTTAATCATAGATTATAAAACTGATGTTTTCGATAAAAATGATATAAACATGAAAGCCGAAGATTATTTAAATCAATTAAAATTTTATGTTTATATTGTGAGTAAATTGTATACGGATTTTGATTCGTTTGAGATTAGGATTGTATTCTTGATGTTCCCGGATAAACCATTTACAATTTCTTACGATAAAGATGAACTCGGGAATATTAAGAAAGAAATCTCATTTTTGATCGAGGGCATTTTGAGGGAAGAATATCCTAAAAACATATCACACTGTAACGAATGCAATTTTTCTATTAATGGTAAATGTGTTATATAAATTTCAAAACTTAAATGCAGATAAAAACAAAAATTATAAGAGACATTAAAATTATTGAGAAAGAATTAAACTCAATAGCATCAGGTGTTATACTTCTTCCTTTAGACGAAGATGTTGAACAAATAGCTGCTAATTTTATATATCATGATAAGAACATCTATTTTTATGTTCAGGATAAGGATCTGTACGATAAATTAAAATTTAATACAGGTACAACTTTTATTGCAATAAAAGACTCTGCTTCAACCAAAAAATCTAATAAAACTAACGACTCAATTTATTCTTTATTTTATATATCGGTAAGTGGTATTATTAAAAAGGTAACGGAGAAAAAATTAAAAAATATTATAATGCAAAGCTTCATCCAGAAATATTCCGGACAACTAATTGACAGTGAGAGTAGATCAAAATCATTGTCGAGGTTAGTGATTTTAGATACTGAGGAAATGATTGCAACAGAGGAGACAGGTTCGTAACAAGTTATTGTTGTAAATTCTTATAACATTAATTCTTAATATTCACAGGCAGAATTAGCAATCAGTACAGGAGCAGTTTATTGCTTAACTATATTTGGCTCTCTTTAATTGTGTTGGGGGTTGCCTCTGCACTCTTTATTGATCTTTCCGATATTTCTTCAAACAGGTATCACAACAACGAACCGATAGAAGTCACTTTCGATTTAAATACACCCATTAAAAATGATTCAACCGCTTTCTACGAAGGTATGATAATGGTCAACCATATGGATTATAATAATTTATATGGTAGTTTAGTTTCAAAAGATTTTTTCCTGCCTGCTTCATTATCATTTAATGCACAGCAAAATAAGTCAAACCTGGTTCTTAAGATCACGGAACTCTCACCAGATATATGGAAGGAAATTGCAAAAGCCTCTGGTAATGAAGATGAAATTATAGCTAGTGTGATGTCAATAAACCTGGAAAGCCCCCTAAAGCCAATATTAGTTATTGTACCAGAAACTGTTAGTTTTTTAATGATGAAGAATGTAACTAATGAAACTATCAGTAAAGCAGGTACTGCTGTTACTATCGCATTAGGACTTATAGGTATTATGGCATTATGGCTTGGTGTAATGAAAGTTGCTGAAGATGCAGGACTAATTACAAAGCTGGCAAATATGATTAAACCTATAACAAAAAAACTTTTTCCTGAAGTTCCTTCTAATCATCCCGCCATTGGAGCAATGATAATGAACATTTCTGCAAATATGCTCGGACTGGGAAACGCCGCCACACCATTTGGTTTAAAAGCAATGGACGAATTGGAAAAATTGAATCCTGAAAAAGGTGTAGCAACAAATGCTATGGTGACATTTCTTGCAATTAACACTGCAGGATTAACATTAATTCCAGCAACTGCAATTGCAGTACGCGCGGCAGCAGGCAGTGCTGATCCTGCAATTATAATCGGTCCTTCCATATTTGGGGCATCCTGTGCTACATTAACTGGAATTATAGCTGCCAAACTCTTTGAGAAATTTCCAATCGGTAAAGGTGAATTTAATGGTTGGGTAAAAGAAAACTGGAAACTTCCGGCAGTGATAATTGGAATTATCTTATTCTTTCTAATTAGTTCTGTCACGGGATTTCTTAACATTATTGAATCTCTATTCTCGTTTATTAATCCTGCAACTTTAAAAGAACTTGTTTCTGTATTATCCACTCTTGCTATTCCTTTGTTAATATTTACTTTTATAGGGTACGGAGCTATAAAGAAAGTTAAAGTTTACGAGCAATTTGTTGAAGGTGCAAAAGACGGATTTAATATTGCTATTAAAATTATTCCATACCTTGTTGCAATGCTTATAGCAATTGCAATCTTCAGAGCCGGAGGTGCATTAGATAATATTCTTATGCCAATTATGAGGTTGGTAACTGATCCGATTGGAATGCCGACAGAAGCCTTACCGATGGCACTAATACGCCCGCTTTCAGGCAGCGGTTCACTTGGTGTGATGGCTGAAATAATTTCAGAACATGGTCCTGATTCATTTATTGGTATACTGGTTTCAACATTTTTTGGAAGTACAGAAACAACATTTTACGTATTAGCTGTGTATTTTGGAGCAGTAAATATTCGTAAAACACGACATGCAGTACCAGTGGGATTGTTGGCAGATACCGCAGGAATATTAGGGGCACTATTCATTGTAAAATTAATGTTTGCTTAATCAACTTAAGAAAATTTGGAATGAAAGTCTTTCTAACAAGAGAGCTTCCTGAAATTGCATTTCATCTACTTAAAAAGAATAAGATCAATTATAATTGTTACGAAAAGGATTCACCTGTTCCAAGAAAAAGATTACTTAAAGAAGTTCAAAACTGTGACGGCCTTGTTTGTCTTCTGACAGAACAAATTGATAAAGAGGTAATTGATAAGATGAATTACTGTAAAATAATTTCAAACTATGCCGTAGGCTATAATAACATTGATGTTGATTATGCAAAACAGAAAGAAATTATAGTAACAAATACACCTGATGTATTAACTGAATCAACAGCTGATTTAACGATGGCGCTGATTTTGGCTTGCGCAAGGAGAGTTTCGGAAGGTGAAAGTTTTCTGAAGGCAGGGAAGTACAAAACATGGAAACCAAATTTACTTCTCGGTACTGAATTAAAGAATAAAACATTTGGAATTATCGGAGCAGGGAGGATCGGGTCTGCAGTATCAATTCGGGCAAGGGCATTCGGAACGAATATCGTTTATCATTCTCTAACCCGCAATATTAATCTTGAAGAATTAACAGCAGCAAAAAAGGTTACACTTAACTTTCTGTTAAAACATTCCGATATTATTTCAATTCATTTACCTTTAAATAGGAATACTTATCATTATTTTAATGATAGCAAATTTAAACTTGTAAAACACAATGCAATTTTAATTAATACCTCAAGGGGGGAATTGATTGACGAGAAATACCTCATCAGGTATTTAAAAGAAGGACGATTACAATCTGTAGGATTGGATGTATTTGAAAATGAGCCGGATATTAATCCTGAATTACTCAAATTTCCAAATGTTTTAGTACTACCGCATATGGGAAGCGCAACCAATGAAGCACGAAGCGGTATGGCCAATCTGGTAGTAAGTAATGTTATCAATGTATTAAAGGGTCATCCGCCTCTAACACCGGTTACATGAAATTGTTTTATTGTATTTATTTTCTTTAATAGGTAGCTTTATTATAAAAAGAAGAGAAAATGAGAATTGGTATACCGAAAGAAACCTTGCATGAAGAGAAAAGGGTGGCATTATCTCCGGGCGGTGTAAATTCGCTTACGCGGGCTGGTCATACTGTTTACCTTGAGACTGCAGCTGGGGAGAGTAGCCATTTTACAGATGAAGAATATATCACAGCAGGAGCCAAGATTGTTTACTCTGCCGAAGAGGCTTTTAAACGGTCAGAATTAATTGCGAAAGTTGCGACACTAACGAATGAAGAAGCTGAAATGTTGCAGGACAATCAAATTATTTTCTCTTTTCTTCATCTTGCTGTGGGTAAGAAGAATGTTATTGAAAACCTGATTAAAAAGAAAATTACAGCAATTGCACTGGAACTAATTGAAAGAGATACACGGTTACCGATTCTACATATAATGAGTGAAATTGCCGGACAGCTTGCAATTCAGGAAGCTGAAAGGTATTTGGAAAGCACAGTAAAAGATGGTCGGGGAATACTGTTGGGCGGAATTACCGGTGTTGCACCTGCAACTGTTGTAATTATCGGTGCCGGTGTTGTTGGTATATCTGCTGCAAGAGCTGCATTGGGTCGTGGAGCACAAGTAATTGTGATTGATCAAGATTTG
>JARRKK010000112.1:0-7253 GCA_037388105.1 Ignavibacteriaceae bacterium
AGTTACTACTAACGGTGTTTTGCTAAAAGATGAAACAACTGAATATTTAGTCACCACTAAAGTTTCAGGTTGGATCGAAAAACTTTATGTTAATTATACAGGGCAGGAAGTGCACAAGGGACAGAAACTCATGGACATCTATTCCCCGCAGCTTGTCGCAGCACAACAAGAGCTGTTAACTGCTCTTTCCTATAAAAATACCTCCAGCCAGAGTACAATAGAAAGTATAAAAAAATCAGGTGATGAGTTAGTTGGAAATGCCATTCGTAAACTACAATTGCTTGATGTATCTGAATCTGAGATCAATAATTTAATTGATACAAAAAAAGTTAAAACCAATCTTAAACTTTACGCTTTAAACTCAGGTACAGTAATACATAAGAACGTACTTGAAGGTGAAAAGATAATGGCTGGTGCTCCGCTTTTAAGAATTGCAAATCTAACCAATCTCTGGTTAACTGCGGATATTTATGAATATGAGCTTTCAAAAGTGAAGCTAGGTTCAAAGGCTTCTATTACATTCAATTTTCTTCCGGAAAAAACTTACACCGGAAAAATTTCATTCATCTATCCAACAATAGAACCAACTTCGCGCACGGCAAAGATTAGAATTGATGTTGACAATAGTAATGGAAAACTCAAACCAGATATGTTCGCAAATGTAGTTATTGAAGGAATTGATTTGGGTGAGTATCCAGTTGTTCCCGAAAACGCTGTAATCAGGAGTGGTAACAAAGATATAGTAATTCTCTCAATTGGAAATGGGAAATTTAAACCAACACAGGTTAAGCTTGGCAGTTATGCCGATGGATTATATCAGGTTCTGGAAGGATTAACCGAAGGAAATAAAATTGTAACATCAGCTCAATTCTTAATTGATTCTGAAAGCAATTTAAGATCAGCTATCGGGCAGATGCAGGTATCCGGACAAACTGACAGCACGATGAAAAATATGAATGAGAATAATCAGAAAGAAGAGATGAAAATGCAAGATAAAATAAAAACACCGGATGTAAAAGAATCTCCCGCACATGAAAAAGAAAAATCGTTTTCCATCGTAAGAGGAGAACCGGTTGATGTTTCTTCTATCGATAAAAATAAAGATGGACAAGTGTATCAGGATATGATGGATTGGAACGTGATTTCGGATGAGCCGGGAGAATGTCCTTTATGCGGAATGATTTTGAAAGAATTAGCGCTTGATGAGGCAAGGAAGAATCTGTTGAATCATGGTTTTAAAGTTAAATAATAATTGTTATGCTGAACTTTTTTCAGCATCTCCTGACTTGCCTGAGATCCCGAAACCAGTTCGGGATGACGAAATGAAAAATAGGAGTTTATAAATGGTTACTTCAAGTTCAAATAAAGACAATCTGATTGCAAAAATAATTGAGTGGTCAATAAATAATAAATTTATGGTTATCATTCTTACAATCGCGCTTATATTCGGCGGTGTATGGGCAATGATAAACACACCAATAGATGCAATACCCGATTTGAGTGATGTACAGGTAATAATTTACACAGCTTACCCGGGTCAGGGACCCAGAATTGTGGAAGACCAGGTAACATATCCCTTAACCACTAAAATGCTTTCTGTTCCATATGCTAAAGTAGTACGCGGATATTCTTTCTTCGGTTTTTCTATGGTCTATATAATCTTTGAAGATGGTACTGATATCTACTGGGCTCGAAGCAGAGTACTGGAATATTTAAGTTCTCTTCAAAATGAACTTCCTGAGGGTGTCGCACCGCAATTGGGGCCTGATGCAACCGGCTTAGGCTGGGTCTATCAATATATATTGCAATCTGATAAAAAAGATTTACAAGAATTAAGATCAATTCAGGATTTTTTTCTGAAGTATGAGCTTTCCTCAATCCCTGGTGTTTCTGAAGTTGCAAGCATAGGCGGTTTTGTTAAACAATACCAGATTAATGTCGATCCTGTAAAACTTGCCTACTATAATATTCCACTTCAAAAAATTAAAATGGCAATTAAGCAAAGCAATAATGATGTAGGAGGAAGATTACTTGAAATAGGTGAAACAGAATTCATGGTACGCGGTTTAGGTTATATACGAACGACCGAAGATTTAAAAAATGTATCCATCGGAGTTTTACGAAAAACCGGCTCACCAATTTACCTGAAAGATATAGCAAACATTACCATTGGACCAGAACTTCGAAGAGGTTTAGCCGACTGGAATGGTGAGGGTGAAACGGTTGGTGGAATTGTTGTAATGCGTTATGGTGAGAATGCCCTGGCAGTTATTGAACGGGTTAAGCAAAGATTGGAAGAATTGAAAAAATCTCTCCCGGATGATGTGCAAATAATTAGCTCTTATGACCGTTCAACATTAATAGATAAAGCAATAGATAATTTAAAAGATAAGATAACTGAGGAAAGTATTCTTGTTGCAATTATTATCATAATATTTTTGCTTCATGTTAGAAGCTCGTTAGTTGCAATTTTCACGTTACCAACTTCCGTTCTGGCGGCATTTCTGATAATGAAAATGCAGGGAATAAACGCAAACATAATGTCACTAAGCGGAATTGCAATTGCAATCGGTGCCATGGTGGATGCATCGATAATAATGGTGGAGAATGCACATGCACATCTATCTTCTGAATACGACAAACCCCCGGAAAAACAAAGACCTCATTGGCGATTGATTCTTGAATCTTCAAAGGAAGTCGGACCGTCAATCTTTTATTCATTATTAATAATTACCATTTCTTTTCTTCCGGTTTTTACTCTAGAACAGCAGGAAGGAAGACTTTTCAAACCGCTTGCATTTACAAAAACATATTCCATGGCAGCTGGAGCAATCTTGGCTATTACAATTGTACCTGTACTACTCGGTTATTTTGTTCGCGGTAAAATGAAAAAAGAAGAAGATAATCCTATTACAAGCTTCTTAGTAAGGATTTATCATCCTGTGGTTGATTTTGTATTAAGATTTAAATGGTCTGTAATAATTGCGGCGATAATAATTGTGTTAATCACTTATATACCATTTTCTAAATTAGGTTCTGAATTTATGCCGCCGTTGTATGAAGGTGATCTGCTTTATATGCCGACGACCCTTCCCGGAATTTCCATTACAAAAGCGAAAGAAATTCTTCAGCAAACAGATAAAATAATTAAATCATTTCCCGAAGTTGAATCTGTATTTGGGAAGATCGGTAGAGCACAAACGGCAACCGACCCTGCACCCTTATCGATGGTGGAAACAAATATTCAGCTAAAGCCGGAAGACGATTGGCGACCGGGGATGACACCGGATAAGCTTGTGGAAGAACTTAACAGCGCAATTCAAATACCGGGACTAACAAATGCATGGACGATGCCGATCAAAACCAGGATTGATATGCTTTCAACCGGAATTAAAACTCCCGTAGGAATAAAAATCGCTGGACCGGATTTAAATGTTCTTCAGAAAATCGGGAAAGAAATAGAAGAAGTTGTCAAAACCATCCCCGGAACAAGATCAGCTTATGCCGAGCGTTCAGTTGGCGGCAACTATGTTGATTTTCACATTAATCGTGAAGCAATTGCCAGATATGGTCTAAGTGTAGATGATGTTCAAAATGTAATTATGTCTGCAATTGGCGGAATGAATATTACAAAAACAGTCGAAGGTTTGGAAAGATATCCGGTTAATCTTCGTTATCAAAGAGATTATAGAGAAAATATAGAAGCATTACAAAGAGTGCTCGTTCCGATTCCGGGCGGAGGGAATGTACCGCTTGAAGAGCTGGCAAGTCTGGAAATCAAAAAGGGACCTCCTATGATAAAATCAGAAAATGCCAGACCAAATACCTGGGTGTACGTTGATTTGAAAGGGATTGATGTGGGAACTTATGTTGAAAACGCTCAGAAAATTGTTCAGGAAAAAGTTACTTTGCCCGCCGGTTATTCGTTAATATGGAGCGGACAATTCGAATATATGCAAAGAGCTGCTGCACACTTAGCTCTTGTAATTCCTATTACAATTCTGATTGTTCTTCTGCTTCTTTATATCAATACAAGATCAATTACAAAAACTGCAATAATAATTCTTGCTCTTCCATTCTCTGCAGTCGGAGCAGTCTGGTATTTATACTTTGCCGGATTTCATTTAAGTGTTGCGGTTTGGGTTGGTGTTATTGCCCTATTAGGCGTTAGTGCAGAAACAGGTGTTGTAATGCTGCTATATCTTGATATTGCTTACGAACGATTTAAGACAGAAGGAATGCTAAAATCATTTGATGACTTAAAGCACTCAATCTTTGATGGAGCAGTAAAAAGGATCAGACCCAAAATGATGGCTGTAATGGCTCTTCTTCTTGGTCTTCTTCCGATAATAATCGGTTCTGCAACTGGCAGTGATGTAATGAAAAGAATCGCAGCACCGATGTTCGGCGGAATCTTCACAAGCTTAATTATGGAATTAACTGTATTTCCGCCAATATTTTATTTAGTTAAAAAACGTGAGGTGAAAAAATTACTCACACAAATTAATTCGGAGAAAAAAGATGAAAGAGATTAAAGCTTACATAAGACCTGAAATGGCTGACAGGGTTTTGTCAGCCTTGGAAATGGCCGGCGTCAGAGGTACGACGATAATAGACGTATCGGCTCTCGGGGGATGGACTGATCCAAAGAAAACTAAATTATCAATAGAATATTGAGAAAAATATTGCTGTGCAGTAAAAATTGAATTGTTATGCAGCAATGAAAACGTTGAAAAATATGTCAACATCATTCTTGAAAAAGCGAATACGGGAAATCATGGTGATGGGAAAATTTTTATATCGGATATAACTGATTCAATCAGTATACGAACAAAAGAAAACGGAATTAAAGCACTTTAATGGTTTGTTCAACAAAAATAAAAGGAGAAAGAAATGAAAAACCTAACTAAAATCTTTTTTGTGTTGCTCTTTGGAATGTTTGTAACTTATTCATTTGCACAAGATAGTACAAATACGAAAGAACATCAGCATCATATGGATATACAAGGACGTATGGATCATCAGAATATGATGAACCATAGTATGTCTGATTCAACTGATCCAGATATGATGAAAGATCATAACTCAATTGTGCGCGAAGGAATTATCGATCTTCAGGCAATTGATGTTAACGAAGATGGAATAGTGTACGAAGATATGATGGACTGGAATGTGATTTCCGATGAACCAGGTAAATGTCCGTTATGTGGGATGAAGTTGAAAGAAGTTTCACTGGAAAAAGCTCAAAAAAATCTTCAGAAAAATGATTATCAGGTTAAATAAAGAAAATCAATGTGAGAATATTAGTCGGGATAGCGATTGAACTGCTAATTATTTAGGTAACGGCTTACAAGTTTAAAAAACCAGCAATAGTAAGTATTGGTGCAAATAAATCAAGATTAAATTTAAGACGTCTTAATAATTAATAAAAATTACAGAGGTAGATTCATGAAAATCATCATAAGTATTTTAGTTACACTAGTAACTCTGCTTGTAATCTTTCTTATTTTCATTTATAGCGGTTGGTACAACGTTAGCGCTATGAATGTGGAAAGTGGGTTTATGAAATGGGTATTAAATACTACGAGTAATAATTCAATTGAATCCCGTTCCAAAGATATTTCCGTTCCCGAATTAAATGATTCAATAATGATAAATGAAGGCTTTGAGCATTACAATGAGATGTGTGTAAACTGTCATGGTGCTCCCGGGCATGAACAATCTGAATTGTCAAAGGGATTAAATCCTCCCGCACCCAACCTCGTTAAGGCTGCTAACTTTATTGACGCAAAAGAATTGTTTTGGGTTACATAGAACGGAATTAAAATGACCGGAATGCCTGCGTGGGGTAAAACACATTCAGATGAAAAAATCTGGACTATAGTGGCATTTATGAAAAAGCTTCCGAATATGTCAGGTGAAGAATATGAAAAGATGGAAAGTGAAACCAGTATGGAAGAGGAAGTTCATGCTCATCAGGACGAGAATGAGCATCTTAGTCTTTCAGATAATAAAGGAGAACATCATTAAAATTCTATAAAACTTTCTGAAAAGATTGTAATATATCATCATCTGTAACAATTAATTTAGTATTAGGAAATTGCAATTGTGAAAAAGAGAAATGAAATATGAATTCTGAAAATAAACATCACCAACACAACGATACCTCTAAAAAAATGGAGGATCAAAACCATTCTCACTACCCTCGTTCTAAACATTCTCATCATAAAATGAATGATCATAAAAAGCATGATCACTCTGCACATCATGGTCATATGATTGAGGACTTTAAAAAGAGATTCTGGATTTCATTAGTCATAACAGTTCCGATTCTTCTTCTTTCACCAATGATTCAGCATTTTTTAGGATTGAGGGAGACCATCAGTTTTACTGGTGAAAGCTATTTACTATTTGCTCTTTCCTCATTCGTATTCTTTTATGGAGGCTGGCCTTTTTTAAAAGGTCTTTTAGATGAATTTAAAAAACTTCAACCGGGGATGATGACTCTGATTGCTCTGGCAATCTCGGTTGCATATTTCTACAGCAGCGCAGTTGTGTTTGGTGTTGAAGGAGAAGTTTTTTTCTGGGAACTTACTACGCTAATAGATATTATGCTTCTCGGTCATTGGATTGAAATGAAATCAGTTATGGGTGCATCAAAAGCTTTGGAAGAACTTGCCAAGCTTATGCCCGATGAAGCTCATAAAATTGATGACAACGGTAATGTTGTTGATGTTAAGGTTTCTGATTTGAATCTTAGTAGTAGATTATTGATTAAGCCTGGTGAAAAAATTCCTGCCGATGGAAAAATTTATGAAGGGAAAACTTCAATTAACGAAGCTATGATTACGGGAGAATCAAAACCTGTTACGAAAGGTGAAGGTGATGAAGTAATTGGCGGATCGATAAATGGTGAAGGTTCAATAAAGATAAAGGTAGAAAAAACAGGTGACGAGACTTTCCTATCGCAAGTGGTTAAAATGGTTCGTGAAGCACAGGAGAGCAAATCAAAAACTCAAAACCTTGCTAACAGAGCTGCATTTTGGTTGACATTGGTTGCTATAGCTGCCGGGGTAATTACAATGATCGTATGGCTCATTGTTGAGGGTTCAACATTTAATTTTGCATTGTCACGATCCGTGACAGTAATGGTCATTACCTGTCCGCACGCATTAGGTTTAGCGATTCCTCTGGTAGTAGCAGTATCAACCGCACTTTCTGCAAAAAGTGGTTTGCTTATCAGAAACCGAACT
>JARRKK010000113.1:0-8262 GCA_037388105.1 Ignavibacteriaceae bacterium
GAGTAACACAGAAAGAGGTTGAAGAATTCTATGCCCATAGAATTGATACCAATGATCCTGAGCCAATATCTTACGGATTGAATTCAAAACTTATCAAGGAAAAAAACCAGATTATCGAAAAGACTTATAAAATAGGTGGTATGTACACCGATGCAATCGAGCAGATCGTATACTGGTTAAAAAAAGCGGTTGAATTCGCGGAGAATGAAAAACAAAAGGCTGCACTTAATAAGTTAATAGAATTTTATGAGACTGGTGACTTAAATACTTATGATGAATATAATATCCTCTGGGTACAGGATACCAATTCTAAAATTGATGTAGTTAATGGATTTATTGAAACATACGGAGATGCTTTGGGATTTCGCGGTGCATTTGAATCAATTGTATCTTTTGTCGATCCTGAAGCATCAAAAAGAATTGCTGCCATTGGAAATGAAGCACAGTGGTTTGAAAACAACTCCCCTATTATGGAAGAACACAAAAAGAAAAATGTTAAGGGTATTTCTGCAACAGTGATTACAGTCGTAGTTGAAAGCGGGGATGCTTCCCCATCAACTCCAATCGGAATCAATTTGCCAAATCCAAACTGGATACGAGCTAACTATGGATCAAAATCTGTTAGTCTGGGTAACATAATTTATTCTTATGATGAAGTTGCAAAGAATAGTGGTCAGTTGGAAGAGTTTGGATTTTCAGAAGAACAGAATGAAATTGAACGGACATACGGTATTTTAGGAGATAACCTTGAGACAGATATGCACGAAGTTATTGGTCACGCCTCAGGTAAAATAAATGCTGGTGTTGGTACACCTAAGGAAACATTGAAGAATTATGCTTCTGTTATCGAGGAAGCGCGTGCGGACCTTGTTGCACTTTATTTTTTGTTGGATCCTAAGTTGGTTGAGATAGGTGTAATGCCAAACCTAAATCCCGGTAAAGCCGAATACCAGGATTTTATTAGAAATGGGCTTATGTGGCAGCTTAGAAGAATTAAGCTTGGAGATGATATCGAACAATCTCATATGCGTAACCGACAGATGATTGCAATGTGGGTTTATGAAAAAGGTAAATCTGAAAATGTAATTGAAAAGGTCGTCCGTGATGGTAAAACTTATTTTGTCATAAGAGATTATGAGAAACTTAGAGAGTTATTTGGACAACTATTACGCGAGATACAACGGATCAAATCTGAAGGCGACTATGAAGCAGCTAAAAACCTTGTAGAAACATATGGAGTTAAAATTGATTACGATTTACACAATGAAGTCCTTGAAAGATATAGCAAACTAGATATAGCTCCTTATACAGGATTCATTAATCCCAGATTAGTTCCTGTATTTGAAGCTGAAAAAATAATAGATGTTAAAATTGAATACCCTGATGATTTTGAGAAGCAGATGATGGAATATGCTGAGGAATATTCATTATTACCTAATTATAATTAATATTTTAGATAATTATTATATAAGGGGTGGACAATTAGCAATTAACCATCACTGCTGAAACATATTAGAGCAATAATAGATTGGTGTTATAAATGAACATTAAAAACTTTAAAGAAATGCTTTGGTTCCAATTTGGAGCAGCTATTGATATGCTCGAAAATGCCCTGAAACAATGTCCCGAAAAAGTGTGGGGAGACCGGACAAGGAAACCTGAATTCTGGTATGTTGCCTTCCATACCCTTTTCTGGCTAGACCTTTACCTATCTGATGGAGTTAAGGGATTTACTCCACCAGCTCCATACACACTTGATGAGCTCGACCCGGCCGGTTTGCTTCCTGAAAGAGTATATACAAAAGAAGAGATTCAATCATATCTTGAACACGGACGCAATAAGTGCAAAAAGCAAATAGCAGCTTTAACAGATGAGAAAGTAAATCAACGCGGTGGATTCAAATGGATTGAAGGCAGTGTTGCAGAACTACATCTTTATAATTTGCGTCATGTTCAACATCATACCGGACAACTGAATCTTATATTACGACAAACAATTGATTCAGCACCTCGCTGGGTTTCAAGAACAAAATATTAGAATAGCAAATTAAAGAACGGAACAATGGCAGAATTAAAAACAAAAGAGACGAAAGCAAGTGTTGAAAAGTTTTTAAATGGTGTAAAGGAAAAACAAAAGAGAGAAGACAGCTTTCAGATTCTTAAAATGATGAAGCAAATAACTAAAGCTAAACCTAAAATGTGGGGACCCAGTATAATTGGATTTGGGAAGTATCATTTTAAGTATGCAAGCGGACGTGATGGCGATTGGTTCATCACTGGCTCTTCACCAAGAAAACAAAGTTTAACGTTATATTTAATGTCTGATTTAAAAAAGTACAAAAATCTATTTAGTAAACTGGGTAAACATAAAACCAGTAAAGGCTGCGTATATATTAATAAACTCGATGATGTAGATATGAAGATCCTCAGGGAGTTAATTACCTCATCAGTTAAGAAAGTAAAGAAAACTTAGGCCTGGAGGCATTAAATAATCAATATGAATAATACTTCCTTCTCAACTCGACTGAATGTGTTTCAGATTGATGTTAATATTTGAAAGACAAATTCAACATTTTATACTTCTGATTCTTCTACTAATTGGAATTAAATCTGTTTTAACCGGAAGATTATTGGATGGAAGTTTCCTTAATGTTGAAACATCAACATGGATCTTACTGGCAATCGTCATCCCGATAATTCACCAGGTTTATGTTTGGTTTGTGTGGCGGACAGAACTTCATTATTCTTTATTAACGAAATGGTTTGGTAAGAACGCTTTTATATTTTATTCCACGGGTTTCACTATTCTATTTGTATTAAGATCACTTTTTGTTATTGCATTGGCCATTTCAAATAAAAATAGTATAAACTTCAACCCGATAATTTCTGTTATCTTATCTGTCCTGCTATTGATTCCCTCCGTTTATCTGTTCTATTCTGTTAAAAAATACTTCGGTTTTAAAAGAGCATTCGGAATTGATCACTTCGATTCGTCTTACGGTAATTTAACATTTGTAAGAAAGGGAATCTTCAGATTTACAGATAATGCAATGTATGTTTATGGATTTTTTATCATTTGGGTTCCTGGAATTTTATTTCATTCAGGCGCTGCAATTCTTGTTGCACTGTTTAGTCATATATACATTTGGGTTCATTACTATTGCACGGAGTTACCGGATATCCGTCGGATTTACAAACATCCAGAATAAAACTTAACCTACTCTAAATAACTCTGTCTTTATATCTTAAACTCTATATATTGTTATATGTTAAGCTTTTTCCTAAATTGAAAATTATCGAGTCTAATTATTTACCTAAAAATTCATTTCAATAGAATAAAGTTTTATGGAATGCTGCAGTGAAGATATACTTGAAAAACAATTTGATGAGGAGAAAGTAGCCAGCAGGGTAAATCAATACAACTCTAAAGGAATAAATAAAGAAACAAAGATATTAATTGAATCACTCAAATCAATGGGAATTGATGGATATTCATTACTTGATATTGGTTGTGGTCTCGGATTAATCGGGGCTGAATTGTTAAAATCAGGGATAGCCAAAGTAAACAACATTGAAGCATCTTCATCCTATTTGGAAGCCGCCAAAACAGAATCTAAAAAGAGAAATCTAACTGACAAAACATCTTTTACACTTGGTAATTTTGTTGATGTTGCCGAACAAACGTCTGCTGCTGATATTGTCACCCTTGATAAAGTTATCTGCTGTTATGATGAATTAGAACCGCTTGTTAAATCAAGCAGCGATAAAGCTTTGAAATTATATGGAATTATTTATCCGCGTGATAGCTGGTGGACAAAAGCTGCTATTGGAATTGAAAATCTAGTTAGAAAAATAAAAGGAAATACATTCAGGGTTTTTGTTTATCCTACTGACAAGGTTGATAATTTAATCAAAAAACAAGGACTGCAACAGGTTTTCTATAAAGCAATGATGGTTTGGCAAATTGTGATATATAGCCGTTAACTATCGGAATATTATTCCGACAAAAATCTTTTGAATTATAAAAGCATTAATACATAATCATTGAAGGAGTATTTTATGAATCGTTACCTACAATACATCACCAATTCTCTCCTGTTAGTTCTCTTTTCATCTATCATTGTATCATTTGCTCAGGATAAATCAAGCAGTAAGGTTCTTTCTGTTCTATCAAAAGAGCTGTTAAATACACAACTTGATGTTTGGAAAGATGGTCAAGTGATCGTTAATTACATTGAAGCCCCTGCGGGATATGAGATGAAGAGACATTATCATCCGGGCGAGGAGATTGCGTATATAATTGAAGGCTCAGGGACAACGTGGTTTGAGGATAAACCCGAAGTTGTGGTAAGTAAAGGTGATATTATAAAAATCCCATTTAAAGCCGTACATACATTTATACCAGGACCGGATGGTGTAAAAGTACTGGTTTTCCGCCTTCATAAAAAAGGCGAACCAATCCGTATTATTGTTGAATAAAATAACGGCGTTCATAATTAAACGATTTCCATTTTATATTGCTTAGAATATCTGACTTTCATTTAGAGGTTGTTGGAAGACTGGACTGTTTATCCCCTATCAGTAGCATGGTCCCGGAACTTCAAAGGTAAAATTAATTAACCATTAATATTTAACTAAATTATTCAGGTTAATATTTACCCGGAAAATGGATCTGAAATGATTCGTTATAACAGTTTAGATTATTTAATCTGTTCTACTAACTTACTTGATATTTTAAACATAATGCAATCTCACCAATCCTATTTAATACAACGATAATTTATATAAGCATTGGGTGAATTTCGGTTATAATATATTAAAAACTCAATCAGCTAAATGTTTAACCTTAAAAATTCTTTTATTAAATAAAATAAATTGATTTATTTAATAATGTTAAAATCAATTTTTATTTAGTTCATTTTTAAAACGCCACCAGGATGCAAGAACTGATCCTGATAAATTATGCCAGATGCTAAATATAGCCCCCGGCAATGCTGCGGCTGCAGAGAAGAATTTTACCGCAAGAGCTACACTCAAACCTGAGTTCTGCATACCGACTTCAATACAAATTGTTCTGCATGTTCTTTTATCATACTTTAACATTTTCGGAATAAAATAGCCGAATGTTAAACCCAGAAGGTTATGTAACATTACGGCAGCAATAATAATCAAATTCATCTCTTCAATTTTTGATTTATTGAGTGCCACAATTATTGCAATTATTACAACTATAGCTAGAGTAGAAAGTAAAGGGAATGCACTTCTTATCCTTTCTATCTTCTTATTAAAGAAAGAATTAATTGCAGTCCCTGCCAATACGGGTATCAATACAATCTGTAGTATATCTATGAACATCTCTGCCGCTGGAACCGGTACAACATGATTCAATATTATATATGAAAAGAGAGGAGTCAAAGCGACTGCTAAAACTGTTGATGTTAATGTTAAGGTGATGGACAAGGCCACATTACCATTACCAAGATAAGTTATAACATTAGATGCTGTACCACCGGGACTGCATCCAACTAAAACAACCCCAGCCATCATTACAGGTGAAAGATTGAATATAACAGATATGAGATATGCAGCGCCGGGCATTATTAAATATTGCAGGCCGATACCAAGCAGAATAACCAAAGGCGCCTTAAATATTTCCCTGAAGTTATCCCACTTTAAAGTCATTCCCATACCAAACATGACAACTGTTAGAAGCGGAACAATTGCCGACTTGAAACCAGAGAAAAGATCAATAAATAAATATGATAATAATGAAAAAATAATTGCCCATAGAGGAAAAAGTTTTGTAATCCGATCAATCATTATTGCTCTTTTTACCAGGTTAATAAGTTATAATAAAATTTCCCCGAAGCATATGACGTTGATGAACCCTATTCCTTATCAGTTTCCTTAATAGTTATTGGTTGATCTTGTACACCGGCATAAAAAACTATAATTTCTGCTGGTTCATTACCTTCATTTATTCCATAGTGCCACTTATTAACAACTTCCACAATCGTATCTCCGGCTTTCAGGTGTAATGTATCATTATCTTCTGTAACTACCATCAGGCTTCCTTTTAATAACACACCTGCGTTAATCACCGGATGCTCGTGCAGCGGAAGTTGTGCATTTGAAGGAATTATTACTTTTAATATCGTAACCTCCGGTGTACCGCTTTCATACTCCGGAAGTGTATTACCGTTCCAGCTTGAACTTGTTTTAGCTAATACTTCAACTTGTACTTTATTTTGGTCTTGAGTCCAAACATTACTTGCTAAAAATAAGATGAAACATATTCCGTAAAATACTGTTTTCATTATTACCTCAATTTTTTGATTTCAATATACTTATAATGACTTCGCAAAAAACGGCATCCCAACTTGTCCTGCCAAGTTCAGCCGCTTCCTGACGAGGAAAGCACAACAATACCGAATAGAAAAAATGCCATCAACCTGTTTGCTCAACCATTTGGAAAAGGCGGATAAATTTTTAATAATTATTAAACAAAGCTTCTTAATAAAAACCAGTTACCATTTTGGTTTTATAAAATAGAGAGCAGTTCCATCCGGATCAGTAAAGTGCAGAAAGAAGCCTCCTTCTTCCTGTCTTTCTGTTATCTTAATAGAGAGTTTCTGTAATAACGATTTTGTACTTTCAATATCATCCGTTGTAAAACCGAGAGAGACATTGCCTGAATTATGTACCAAGTTATCTTCTCCGGTAGGATGCAGACCAATTATAATACCGGGGGCAGTGAGTTGTGCATAATGATTGTTCCAACGGTTCTTAACTGTGAAGCCAATAGATTCATAATAGGATACTGAGTTGTCAAGTTCTCTTACATTAATCGTAACATTAGTTTCTTTAATAGTCATGATCTGCAACCCTTATATTATTATTGTTTGTAATTTACATTTTCCAGGATTGAAATTCTTGCATTCCAACAATGTTGCAGCTAACTCCTTTTCCAGTTTCTACGCCTCTGGAAGCTAATTCAGCGTTGAGTTGTTTCTCGCAGGGTTAGTTTTGTTTACACATATTTCTTTCTTTAGTGTTTATAAAGTAAAAATGCTTTAAGAAGAAGCAGAACAATCAACCCTATAAACGAGAATATTTCAGGAAGTGTTCCTTCAAACCCTTCATTAATTCCATTCATCAATATCCAGAATACAAAAATTATGTTTCCGGAAATAGCAATGAAATGAAGAGAACGATACATTAGCTTCAACTACAGTATTTAATTAGATGCTCTTTTTTCAGCGTTATGGTGAATATGAATCCCCGTGTTTTCTAGCTATTTCTTCAATTTCTTCAGCTGTTAAACTTCTAGTACCTGAAACATTGGCAGAATCCAGATCACGAAAAAATTGATCCAATCCAGGTGGTGAAACAAACCAAAGTATTTCCATACTGTCACTTGCACTTACAATACCATGCCATGTACCAGCAGGAATGAAAATAGTTGTACCAGTTCCTATTTGATGACTTTCACTATTTAAAAATCCCGTTCCTAAACCTTTATGAACAAATAAAATTTCATCAGCTGTACCATGTACATGTAGCGGTACTTTTGAATTAGGAGAAAGATTTTGTGTTCCCATTGCAAAATTTTGTGATCCGGTTTTAGGACTTACCTTAATTTTTATATTACCCCGTTTGGATTTATCCATCAAAATTTCCCCTTCTTCCCTGGAGAGAACATATCCTTTTGTAGGTTTAATTTTTTCACCCTTTGTAACCGCTTTTTTATTTTGATCACAAGCAAAAAATACCAAGCTGATGAAGAAAGTTAGTATAATGATTTCTGGAAATATGTTATAAATTATTTTCACTACATTATATTTGAAATTTCGTCTAACGGATTTGCAACTAAAGTGCCGCCCATCTTGCCCGCCGAAGCTTTAGAATAGCCGGGAACTACATTGCGGCTTTAAATGCAAATGCCAATAAATTAACAGACCTTGCGTAATTTAGAGACAGCCACGCAACGAGCTGTAACAATAATTATTTAACTTATTTAAGTTCAACAAAATGCTGAACTTGTTTATAAACTTAATAATACTCAAAACGATCGCATTGAAATAGTCTGTCCGCCTCTGGCAGGGAGACGAGCAACTTGAGTCCACAATTTTGTTCGCAGAAGCAAATTGTCAAAATTAACTTATTTAATGAACTTTATTTTTCTAATCAAAATCGCAACTTTTACTGGTGGTTCATTAGCAGCCACTTGTTATACGCAATTACTTTTGCAATACGTTATAT
>JARRKK010000114.1:0-10586 GCA_037388105.1 Ignavibacteriaceae bacterium
CAGGCTCTGGTTGCTGTATGGAGGATATCAGCAAGATGGTAAAAGAAATCATATTCTTTTCCGTAAAGCTGATGAAGTAATCCAAACAATCTGGTAAAATGACGTGAAAGTCGTTCAACATATCCTTGCCACTCACCATCTTCAACTCTTTCAGAATATTTTTCTGTTAATAAAGGAAGAAGTCTGGCTAAAGAAGAATTTGCCTGTTTTAGGGTCCAGCTAATATCCTGCATAGATAAAATTGATTTTTAAATTCTGAAGATTTTGATTTGAAAATAATAATAAGTGACTTAAGCTTAAAGTCCGTTGGTAATTAGTAAAAATAATGTTAAAAATATTATTGGGAAAAAGATTGAAAGTGAGTTAACTATCACTACAACTTTCTTGCAACAACAACCACAGTTTTTAAGTTCTCAACAACCCCGGCACCTTCGTTAATTGCCTCAAGAAAGATAATGTATATTCCTATTCGTAGGACCTGACCGTCATCAGCTAAACCATCAAAAACCACAGACCCTGAAGAACCGCTTGCTTGGCTACTCAAAAGCGTTCGAACCAACCTTCCCTGACTGTCAAATATTTTTATTCTAACCTGTGAGGTTACTTGCGTTAAATTGTAATTAATTATTGTAAAATCTTCAAAACCGTCATCGTCGGGTGAAAATGGATTTGGTGACACTGAAATATTTGATTCCGTATTCAGGTTATCTGTAAATATACTATTCACTTTGGCAGGGGTACCGCCCAACGGATTCACAGAACTGCTCCAGTTGCTTGCTTCATTTCCATTAAGATGAGGATTAATTCTCTCAAGTGAAATATTCTGGGTCGATACAAAATTGTCATTGTGCCATTTATCAGAATACCAAACTGAATCGATTATATTTCCTCTCACATCACTAAGCAGAATTAACTCCCCGCTATTAACTAAACCGAGACTTGAAATATCAAGTATTGTAAAATTATCCTCTTCAGTCAATCCAAATTTAATAAGAATGGACGAGTCTGATGCCAGTACAAAATAATTATTTGGTAAAATCTCTAACGACACTTCAGAGAGTTTCTCGGAATTACTATTTTCATCTTCAATTCTCCAGCCGCCAATATTTACTGGGCTGTTACCCGGATTGAAAAATTCTATATACTCACTATTATCCGCATCCGGTTCAAACATTATTTCGTTTATAACCAGATCATTTCTTTTATATAATTGTACATTTTCTATTGAGTTAGGCATCCCGGGAGTACTTCCATTTGGATCTAAAGATGTGGTCCAGTTAGCATTATTATTTGTCTCTTCATCAACGGAAATTCTTTCCAGTGAGAATCCGTTTCCACCACCCCATGATGAAGAATAGAACAGGCTGTCGATTATTCCATTCCTGAAGTCATAGATGATAATTCCGTCTGAGGTGTTTCCCAGTGTTCCGAAATTAACGACCATAATTTTCGCTTCAACAGTAGGATGGAAACTATTAAATGATGTATCCTTGGCAATGATTAAAAATTCATCTGGTTGTATATAAACATTTTCATTTGTGACAAAGTTTTTAGTAGGAGTTGAAAGTATATCACTGATTGACCAGTTGATTAGATTTATGGAGTCAGCAGAAATGTTTACTAACTCAATCCATTCCGGTTCTCCATTGGCTGGAGAATACATTACTTCATTTACTATCAATATCTTTTCAGGGAATCCAGGCTGAGCAGCTTTTTCAACATAGTTGTTAAGTGTGTCTTCATCTTCCTGAAATGCAATCCTTATTGCAGTTAGTACTTTGGATGTTAAATTTTCTATCGCTAGGTTCGATGTAAAACCTGCTGAATCCCCCGAAGCAATAGACAAACCTATTTCACTGCTCAGTAATTGATCCACTACTCCATTCGAATCGGTATCTATATAAAATTCAATATTAAAATTGTTGGCATCCGATGAACCGTTGTTCTTTATAAGTGTTGAAATATATACATCATCTCCAGAAACAGGAAACCTTGGATTAAAGCTTAATGATGCAACTGAAAGATCAAATTGTTTTGGAGTAATACTGTTTATTCTTCCGGGTGTGCTTTGTTCAATATCGATTGATGATCCCCAGTTCAGCGGCAGATTGGAAGCGGCATCTGTTTCTTTTCTCTCCAGTGAATAACCGGTCGTTCCGCCCCAATCACTCATATATCTTACAGAGTCTATTACTGCCCCACGATCGTCTTTTAGGATTATGCCATCTATATCGTTGTTTAATACGGGGAGATTTAATTCATAAATTATAGATGGAATTAGCCGGTGATAATTTATGATTGAATTATCCTTTGTGAGAATAAGATATGAAGCCGATGATATTAAAACATCCTCTTCAATAAAAACATTCACGGGTGTGGTTAGAATATCGGATATACTCCAATCTCTAAGATTAATTAAAGAACCAGTATTGTTATATAATTCAATCCATTCCGGTTCACCACCCTGTGGAGTATACATAATTTCATTTACAACAAGTGATTGTGGTGGAAATCCGGTTGAGATCGTTTTGTAATTGCTATTATTGGTGGTGTCCTCGTCCATTTCAAAAACTGCACGGACTGTAAAACCATGTCTGTTCACAATATTTATTATTTGATAGCTGAATTGAAATGTTGAAGAATCTCCGGGTGAAAGATTTAATGTGCTCGTAGTTTCTATCAGCATATCCGGAATTGAATCTAAATTATTATCCTCAAAAAGCTCTATAACAAATCTTGCAGGTTGTAGTCCATGATTGAGAACTTTTGCAGCTATACTTACAGTATCATTATCAAGTGGAAACTTTGGAGAAAATAAAATATCCAGTGCTGCAAGATCAAAATCCTTTTGTGTAATAGAGTTTATATAACCAGGTGTTGCACCAAAAATACTCTTAGAAGTGGACCAGTTAACAGAATCTGTTGAAGAATTTTCACTATCAATTCTCTCCAAAGATTTTCCATCGTTTCCTCCCCAGTCAGGGGAATACTCAAGTGAATCGATTGTTCTGTTTAGCGAGTCAAGCAAAATCAGTTTATCACCGCCGTTATTCAGTGCAGGAATATTTCCTATAACAACTGCTGAAGGAATATTGTAGAAATTGTGAACTGAACTATCGTCTGCGATTATGAGATACTCAAGTGGATTTAGAATTATCGAAACAGATACTACTCTCGTTGTATCATTGTTATCTGACACCTGATAATTTTTAAAGTCAATTGTTTTATTGCTTCTATTAAAAATTTCAATCCATTCTGGTCTTGACGAGCCCGGTGCATACATAAATTCATTTATGATTATATCATTTCGAACTTCATTCACCGTTGCACCGATCATGCTTCTATATCTAAAATTATTTGTTGTATCGTCATCAACAGATGTTTCAACTTTTGTAATGAAGTAATTTATTCCAACCAGAAATTCTTTTGTTACAAAGTTGAAGATCAGACTATCTCCTGAAGGAAGCAAAACTCCTGACTGAGTAGAGATTAGTTCTGATGATTGTGCAATAGAATCGGAATTTGCATCTCTGAATAATTTCACATCGTAGTTTTGTGATTGGTTCAATCCCTGATTTGTTACCTGAATCTGAAATTGTATTGCCTCACCTATAATTCCAAATTCTCCTGTCGCTTCAAATAGCGATATGGCAAGATCAAAATCTTTTGGTGTAATTGAATTGATCGAGCCGGGAGTGGCTTTTCCTATGCCAAGAGAAGTGCCCCAGTTTGCAGGAGAATTACTTTCATCATCAGCAAAAATTCTCTCAAGTGATCTTCCGCCAGTATTGCCACCCCAATCAGGGGAGTAAAGAACGCTGTCAATGAGGACATTGAGCGAATCTTTTATAACAATTGCGTCTCCGGTATTATTTAGCGATGGAAGAATTAATTCTATAATCTCTGAAGTAACATTGTAAAAATTTACAATTGATGAATCTTTCGTTAAAACAACAAAAGAATTTGAAGGGATAAATATGTCTTGATTCGTAATTGATACGGTCGTGGTCAAATCTGCGATATTCCAGTTTTTCAAATTAATTGATTCAGATGATCGGTTAAAAAGCTCAAGCCATTCCGGTTCTCCGGAAGTTGGAGCATACATTAATTCATTAAGTACTAAATCATTGTAATTATTTCCGGGCGGAAATATTGTAAACCCTTTTAATAACACATTATTATTTAAATTTTCATCTTCCGGAAATAATACCTGAGAAATTACCTGATAATTTCCTGCAGATAGTGAATTCATTCTTGAATTTACTACAATAGAATCCCCTGATTGAAGATTTAAAAAACTTTCAGAATATATCCGTTCACCCTGGTCAGCAACCGAATCAAAATTGGCATCATTATAAATCTCTATGATATAATTTACCACTGCGTTAATACCCCTGTTTTTTACTTTTGCAAATATTGTTACATCATCTCCTTCTGTAGGAGATACAGGAGAAAATGTTAATAAACTCATCTCCAGATCAAAATCAAGCGGAGTTAAAGAATTTCTGAAACCGGGTGTTCCATTAGAAGAAATTGAGTTTCCCCAATTCGTTGAAGAATTGTCATCAATCAATTCAATTTTTTCATCAGAAAACGATTGGCTATTATCTGCAGAATAGAGATATGTTTCAATTGTGTCATTCAGGGAAGAGATAAGCCATAAAGGTCTGTCTGTAGTATTTGCCATCCCAGATGATCAAAATGAATTATCGGATATCTTTAATACTAATGCTTCTGGTGGGATTAAACCATCATAAATCCCTGTTCCAAATGGATAATCACCTTCGAGTATAATGGCAAAAGATTCAGGTGGTAAAATAGCTCCATCTCCGCCATCCATTATAATATCGGGAGAGGAAGTGGAGTATATTATTTTATAGTTACTTAAATCTATACTATCGGTTGAGCTGTTGTTATAAAGTTCAACAAATTCATTTGGTCCTGAAGTAGAAAAGAACATTACTTCACTGAAAATTAAGGCAGTATCAGTTTGAGCGGGAACTAGTGAACTAAAAAAGATAACTAAAGGCAGAATTTTTTCTATCATCATAGAAATTACTAAGTAGTAATACTATTCGGAACATTGCACTATTAATCAGTGTCTCACTTCATTTCTTTTGTTGCAAAGTAGTCAATTAAAAAATCCGGCACAATACGGGCAAGCTTACTTCCTAACACTGTTGGCAGAGGAAACTGAATGATTTTCTTTTAACTTTTTATTCCTTTAATTATTATTCTTGCCGCTTTATCCGCCTCCATGATAAATGGCATCATGAATTTATTCTTCGCTGTCAATTCAGTTTTAACAAACCCGGGTTTTACAGTGATCACGTTAATGTTATATTTTTTTAATTCAATCCGTAAACTCTCCAGAACTCTACTGGCTGCAGCTTTGCTTGCGCAGTAAAATGCACTCCCCGGCCACCCGCGTGAGTCCGCAAGACTCGTTACCCCTACAATCATTCCGCTCTTTTTATTAATAAAATCCGGTAACAGATAATCCAGGCAATTTATTATACCAAATGTGTTTACATCAAATACTGCTTTTGCTTTTTCAGCATCAAATTCTTTAGCAGTTGATTTATATCCAACACCCGCATTAAGAATGGCAACGTCAATTCTACCAAAATTTTCATTTACACTGTGAATCACTTTTTCTACCGCATTCTTGTCCGTTACATCACAAGGAAAAGTCATTACTTTTGCGACTGCACCTTTAAATTGTTCAGCTAGATGATTAAGAAGTTTGGATCTTCTGGCAAGAAGTGCTAAGGAACATTTTTCTCTTGAAAGTAAAATTGATATCTCTTTACCGATACCACTTGATGCACCAGTAATAAAAAACACCTTGTTCTCTGGTACCATATTTGCAAGCCCTCAAAATCCTTTGTTTTTTTACGGATTATTATCCTGGATATCAATTTAGTTAAAGTGGCTGGAGATTTAAACTTTACAAAATGGGAAGCATTAGCTATTTTACATCAAAAATTATTCCATTTTTGTAAAAATGCTTATATCTATTCAGGATGTTCAGGTTAATACTGAAATTGCAGATACGCCATTCCTATGTGATTTAGTAAGATGTAAGGGAGCTTGTTGTACACTTGAAAGCAGTTATGGAGCACCTTTGAAAAAAGAAGAAATCGGTAAAATTGACGGTATTCTAAATCAAGTAAGATCCTATCTGCTGGAAATCAGTAGAGAGGAGATTGATAAAAACGGATATTATGAGGAGAAAGATGGTGAGTTATACATCCGAAGTATTGATAATAGAGAGTGTGTCTTCGTTCATTTCCAGAACGGAATAGCGAAATGCAGTATGGAGAAAGCTTTTAACGAAGGTAAAACAGATTTTAAAAAACCAATTTCGTGTCATTTATTTCCTATCAGGAACTCGAATTTTGGTGGCGATGTTTTGAGGTATGAAAAAATAGAGGAATGTGATCCAGCATTAGAAAAGGGGGCATTGGAAAATGTAACAATTGCGGAGTTTTGTGAAGAATCACTTCAAAGAAACTTCGGTGAAAAATGGTATTCGGAATTCACAAAAGCTATTGGAAGGTAACATGTTATCATTAAGTCAAAGATTAACTCAACAACAAAAACTCTCACCACAGCAGATTCAATATCAAAAATTGTTGCAGTTAAATACTCTTGCACTTGAGCAAAGAATCAAAACGGAATTGGAAATTAACCCAATTCTGGAAGAAGAAATGGAGCTAAATCAGGAGCAAAGTGAGAAGGAAAAGGAGGAAGAAAGGGAAGAAGCTGAAGATCCTGATAATGAAGAGTTTGAGCTTGAAGACTATATGAATGATGATGATTTTGACCATGAAAGGGTTAACAGGAGCAATGATGAGGAAATCTTTCACCCGATTGCACCTGCACGTTCAACACTTTATGAACATTTACTTTCCCAGCTTAGATTATTGGATCTGAGTGATGATCTGACTTTACTGGGTGAGGAGATCATAGGTAATCTAAACTCGGATGGATATCTGAAACGTGATTTTGATGAACTGCTTGAAGAATTGGAATTATTTGATCACGTTGTAATTGAGCACGAAAAAGCCGAGGAATTATTACACACAATTCAGCATTTTGAGCCTATTGGAATTGCTTCAAGCAGTTCATCAAAATCACGTTTCAGATATCCATCCGAGTTTAGATTACCCGAAGAGAAACATTGCTAAAAATTATGCAGGCCATCTTAGAAAGACAATACCAGTTTTTCGAAAAGGGACCAAAGTATTTGAAACCTATGATTTACAAGGATATCGCTGAGGCAATAAATATGGATATATCTACCATCAGCCGCGTTGTTAATGCAAAATATGTTCAAAGCCCAATGGGCATCCACGAGCTTAAATATTTCTTCAGTGAAGGGCTTTCAACCGATTCCGGGGAAGAAGTGTCCAACAAGCACATCAAAGAGCGGCTGAAAGAAATTATCGAAGAGGAAGAGAAGAAGAAACCGTACAGCGACGATAAGCTTGCAGAACTGTTAAACGCTGAGGGAATTCATATTGCAAGAAGAACTGTAGCAAAATATAGAGAACAACTAAGGGTACCGGTTGCAAGGCTAAGAAAAGAATTGTAATGTTTTACATCCTGGATGTTTTAACTATTATATTTCTTTTTATAGTATTTTCACTTCTTCATTCAAAGCTGGCATCTGAAAAATTAAAATCTGACATAGCTAAAAAGTTTGGTAGTGGTATAGCCTTTTACAGATTAGCATATAATCTATTTTCGCTTATTTCCCTTTATCTTATATATGAATTATCACCAAAACCAAATGTGATAATTTACGACTTCCCACAGCCATACGATTTAATAGTTTTAATCCCACAACTATCCGCATTAGCAGGTATATTCTGGGCGTTTAAGTATATTTGTGTGAAAGAATTTTTGGGATTCAGTCAGATAAATAGATATTTGCTTGGAGGTTATTCCACAGAACTTGATGAAGAGATGACATTAACAATTGAGGGTCCTTATAAATACATAAGACACCCGATTTATTTTTTCACAATAATATTTTTAATGTTCAGACCCACAATGGACTTGTTTTATCTCACATTTTTTATCTGCATAGTTGCCTATTTTTACATCGGTTCTATATTCGAGGAGAAAAAACTGGTGAGACATTTTGGAGATATTTATGTAACATATCAACAATCTGTTCCAAGGATTTTTCCATATTTACCGATAAAACCATACAAAACAAATAAGTTTGCTGATATATAATTTTATTAGATGTAAGGAGAACTAATGGAGATGAATTTGAGGGCCACAACAATTTTGGGTGTTGTGCATAATGGAGTTGCTGCTTTAGGTGGAGATGGACAGGTTACTCTTGGTAATACCATAATGAAGCATAATGCTTCAAAGATAAGAAAATTAGCTAATGGAAAAGTTCTTTGTGGTTTTGCAGGCGGAGCTGCTGATGCATTTACATTGATGGAAAGATTTGAGGATAAACTTGAACAATATAAAGGTAATGTTAATCGTGCAGCTGTTGAACTTGCAAAGGATTGGCGAACAGATAAATATTTAAGAAGACTTGAAGCGATGCTCGCTGTTATTGCGAAGGATACTGCACTTGTTGTATCGGGTAATGGAGATGTAATTGAACCCGATGATAAAATTGTTGCAATAGGCTCCGGTGGGATGTATGCACTTGCAGCAGCAAAGATGCTTAAAGAACACAGTAAATTATCAGCGGGAGAATTGGTTAGGGAAGCATTGAAAACAGCTTCAGATATTTGTATTTATACGAATGATAAAATAAATGTAGAAGTTATTGAAAAGGAGTGATGAGCCAGTCATGAAAAATAAGTCGATGAAAGAGTTAACCCCGACTAATATTGTAAGAGAACTTGATAAATACATAATCGGACAAACAGACGCAAAGCGCTCGGTTGCTATTGCATTGAGAAACCGATGGAGAAGACAACAGATTGAGGACACATTGCGTGAGGAAATCCTTCCTAATAATATAATTCTTATTGGTCCTACGGGTGTGGGAAAAACTGAAATATCGCGAAGACTTGCCAAGCTTGCCGGAGCACCTTTCATCAAAGTTGAAGCTTCAAAATTCACTGAAGTAGGTTATGTTGGAAGGGATGTAGAGTCAATGATAAGGGATCTCACAGATTTTGCAGTTAATATGGTAAATGCAGAAAAGACAAAGGAGGTTCAGGCAAAAGCGGAGGAGCTAGCAGATGAACGAATACTTGATTTATTAATTCCTCCAGTAAGGAAACCCCAGCAGACTGTAAAGCAGCCACAAACACAACCGCAGGGCTCGGAACAAGTTCAGCAGGATAATGTCTCTGAGGAATTTCAGAATCAAAAAACGCGCGAGTGGATGAAAATTAAACTCAAGAACGGAGAAATGGATAAAAAAACTATTGAGTTTGATTCGCAAGCACAACCAACTGTTGGAATGCAAGTATTAGGACCTGTCGGCTTCGACGATATGGGAATAAATATTCAGGAGATAATGGGCAACATTATGCCTAAGAAGAGGAAAAAAAGAAAAACTACAATTGCCGAAGCAAAAAAATAATTGTTCAGGAGCTGGTAACAGCGGAAAAAGTCAAGGTCCGGATGTATCACGTGAAGGTGTTCAGCGCGATCTTCTGCCTATTATTGAAGGTACAAATGTGAATACAAAATACGGCGTAGTTAAAACCGACCATATTTTGTTTATTGCATCGGGTGCATTTCATGTTTCCAAGCCATCTGATCTAATACCGGAGCTACAGGGAAGATTTCCTATCAGGGTTGAACTTAACAGTTTAAGCGAGGATGATTTTGTTCAGATTCTTACAACACCCCAGAATGCATTACTTAAACAGTACTGTGCATTATTAGAAACAGAGGGCGTGAAATTGAATTTTACCGATGATGGTATTCGGGAGATTGCTGTTATTGCAACTCATGTTAATGAGCAGGTTGAAAATATCGGGGCAAGAAGATTACATACCATCCTCACAACTCTTTTGGATGAAATACTATTCGATGTACCGGATAAATTACCCGCAGAGACAGTTCAGATAACAAAAGAATTTGTAAACGAAAAACTGGATAAGATTGTTAAAGATAGAGATTTGAGTAAATTTATTTTGTAAGCGGCAATGATTAATTAGGATAGATTTGATAATCCTTCGTGAACCTTTGAGTCTTTGTGGCAAAAAGATTAATGTTTTTTACAAGAAAAAAATAATGTGGCCACTAAGTCACCAGGACACAAAGAATCGCTAAGTAAGACTATTTCTTTGACAAAATCCACATCGTTTTAGAACTTACTGTCTAAAATTCATTCCACTAAATTCATATATTTAACTTATTGTTTTCCAACATTTTTTACCTTCTGCATTGACAAACAATACTAAATCTTTAGTAAAAATAATTTTAGTAACCCTGATATCTCTTATCCTATTGGTGTTGCCTGGAGTTACTAAAAATGCAGATAGATCAATTGAAAATGTATATAATCTTATTGCCGGTGAAAAAATACCCGACACAAATATTGTTATTATTCATATCTCAGAATCTGATCTCGAACGAATCGGGCC
>JARRKK010000115.1:0-8642 GCA_037388105.1 Ignavibacteriaceae bacterium
ACCCGTATTTTTGATTTCTTTGATATGTTTGACACTACATCATTGTCTCATCTATTTGTCTGTTTCTAAGCAAGCTATTAAAAACATCCTACAATAGAAATTTTAATTGAACTGATGATTCTTTGAATGACAAATAATTGGAATAAGATTTATCTATAGTAACAAAAAATAAAAATAGGTTGTTGAGTTCACTAAAAGCAACTTTATTAAATTGATTCAAACCTATTTTAATAATTAAGCGATTGTGGGAAAGAATTTATAAAAATAAAAAAGTAGTTGGGTGTTAAATTGTACGCCCGGTAGGATTCGAACCCACAACCCTCAGATCCGAAGTCTGATGCTCTATCCAGTTGAGCTACGGGCGCGTTTAACTATAACCTGACAAGGAATTCACTTTCATACTTTAATATACAAATGTAATACATTTGAATACAGATAGCTCTAAACCGGTGCAAATTTATCTGCAGTGAAAATTACCCAAGAATTGAAATGGAAGCAATTTGAATAAAGTGGAGCATAAAATAATAATATTAATAAAAAACGTTGTTTTACATAATTTTCTTTCTCTATATTTTGCTTAACTTTATAATTACCTTTATCGAACAAACTATTTCATTTTTCATATAAGGAAATATTGATATGACCGGAAAATTATTATTGATTCTATTTTTATTTTCTTGTACCTCATTATTGGCACAAAAAAATGATGCAGCATTAACAAAAGCTGCACAAAATCCAATTGCTAATCTTGTAAGTATACCGTTTCAGAACAACACTAATTTCAATATGGGTCCGATGGGCGACAGGACTCAAAATGTATTAAACATTCAACCGGTTATACCTCTTTATAACGGAAGACTGATCACACGTACAATTTTTCCGTTAGTCTGGAATCCGGATTACACACAGAATAGTGGAACAGATTTTGGATTTGGAGATATAGTCTTTACAGCTTTTTATTCTCCTGAATCTAAAGGACTCACCTGGGGTGTTGGACCTGTGGTATCAATTCCAACAGGCGGCGACACTCACGGATCCGGCAAGTGGGGTCTTGGGCCATCGATTGTCGCTCTGGCTATGCCTGATAAATGGGTCATTGGTGGGCTGATTAATAATATCTGGTCGATCGCTGGTGATGAGAATCGTGCCAATGTAAACTTTATGACTTTTCAGCCATTCATTAATTATAATTTCCCGGATTTCTATTTAACTTTTTCTCCAATAATTACTGCTAACTGGGAAGCAGATAGTGATAATCAGTGGACAGTACCATTGGGGATTGGTGCGGGAAAATTAATCCGTCTGGGCAAACTTCCGGTTAATGTTAATGTGAGCTATTTTAACAATGTGGTTAAACCGGATAACTATGCAGATTGGACTTTAAGAATTCTTGCTGCAATTTTATTACCGGCAAAGATGCTTTAATCTGGGTAATGAAGGCGAATCAGGAATAGATTATTTTAAATATGATGTAACCACATTTGGTTTTGGTCTTGCTGCGGTCTTTAGTTTTTAATTGCTCGTAAATATTTTCTGTTTTTTATTAGTAATTAAAATTAAATAGTAGGATATTATAAAACTAAATAAAATTTTAATTAAGGGATCAGGTTTTTAATTCATTGATTAATTATTAAATCAAAAAATTATTAACTATAACAATATATTAAGGTTGATTCAATGAAACACATTTACAGTTATTTAAAGATACTTCCAATTGGGATTATCTTTTTATTCATTACATTACCAAATACTTCAGGTCAGAATAAACCTGCAACATTGGATTATCCTGATCCTATGGCCACTTATGACTATCGGTTATCATTAGGATATAGTTCTATAAAAATGCCTTACGATATTGCCCTGGAAGGTGCAACCATAGACTGGCCTCTGATCAAATTTACCGGAGTAATGGGATTGCCTGCCAATTTCCTGCTTGATGGTGAGATTTCCACAGAAGTAGTTACTAACCAATTCGAGTTAGGCGTCAGGTGGGTTTATGAATTCAATGACAAACTTCATTCTGACGTTGGATATGGAATAGCGTATCTGTATGGACAGTTGAAGGAATTTGGTTACGATAGCAAAATTAGTGGATGGTACTCCTATCCTACTATTGCTATGGGTTACGATTTTGATTCATTTACCTTAACCCTCAGAGGAACTCTAAGTTTTATTAATTCTTTGCAATCTACATCAGGCTCATTGGAAACTGATTTTGCAATTGCCAGAAGCAATGGATTTTCATACAGCATTACTGTGGAACAAAGATTTTGGAAGAACACGACTATTTTACTTGGTTTCCAGCTGAATTACTTAAAAATGTACTATCCTCAATGGCCATTGTTCCCACAATTTGATCGTCACTACTGGATTCCGGAATTTCAAATAAGGTTCACCTTATAAATTGATATCGATAGATTTATATTTTATGAAAAATAAGTTTGTAATATTCTTAAAGGATTAAAGAGATGAACTCATTAAAAAAGAATTTGTTATTTATTTTACCTGTGACTTCAATTACACTACTATTTTTATTTACAAACTCCTGCTCAAATGAACTTGATGTTCTATTTCCTGAATGGGACAATACACCGGCAACCACTACACTTAGTTCCGATCAGAAAACGAAAATGGAAGGAGTTTATAATGTTGAACAAGGAAGCGATCAGTTTGGAAGCACAGTCATCCTGCAATGGAATGGTAATTACCTGACTGTTTACACTGGTAAAAATACCGGATATTTTCTCTTGCAGGGTGGCGAGCTTAATACATCAATATACATTCAGGGACTTTGGAGATACCAGAATAATGCTGAAACTGGTCTTTCACAATTTACAATGACTGAGGGTGCTGCTTATGTCTTAGGTAATTCTCCGGATAGTTCAAGTATTGTACTAACAGGTACCTGGGGTGATGGACAGGGAACTCCATCTAATTCTGTAGTCTTCAAATATGCAAGACCCATAAAACCAGAACTACTCCAGAATAAATTTTACATCATCAGTCATCATGGATCAGGCGGCGGACCAGAGTATCTGCCTCACACAGAAAACACTGTTGAGATCGCAAGAATAATTGAGCGTTATGGTTGTAATGGAATGGAAATCGACGTTAGAATTTCAAGCGATGGGATTCCGTTTATGTATCACGACAACACATTAAATCCAAGACTTGTCCTTAAGGGTTCACTAATAGGAACAGTCGAGACCTACACTTACAAAGAATTGCAATCATTTGTTGTGCTAAAACATGGTGAACGAATTCCTACTTTAGATGCTATCCTGACTGCCATTGTAACTGATACACAACTTGAGTTTATATATGTCGATTGCAAACCAAGTGCTATAAATGGCTTACCTGCCATCGCTGCTGTGTGTCAGGATGCAAGGGATTTAGCAGAAACTATTCCTAACCGGGCACCAATTAATATTTATATGGCAATGACTACTGATGATTTAATAACAGCATTCCAGCAGCTGCCAAATTTTCGTGATATACCAACTATTTGTGAACTTACAATTGATGATTTAAATACTCTAAATTCAGAAGTTTGGTCGCCGAGGTTTACCGAGGGAACACAAAACTCTCAGGTAGAACAATTACATGCTCAGGGGAAACTTGCGATTACATGGACAGTTAATCTGCCGGCTCTTATGTTCAACTATTTAAATGAAGGAATATTTGATGGATTTCTTACAGATTATCCTACGCAATTAGCTTTTTACTATTATGGACAATAAAATGAAAAAAATAATTTTATTACTTGTATCATTTTTATTTATTTATAACATTACCTATTCTCAGAACAAAGATTCACTCTATTCATTAACCTCGTATGTGGGTGCAGGTTTTGTGTATAATGTAACTTCTTTCGATTATGAATATGCCAGCTTAAATCGGAGTGGCTGGCAAGCTTACCTTCGGGTTATGTGGAAACCGGAGTACCTGTTAAGCGGTGGAATCGAATTCGGTTATACCGGTGTTTATTCAATTGATGAAGGTAGCGTTCAGACTGACTCAGGGACAACCAGCATTAACACGACAAGCTATGCTTATCCTTTAATAATGGTTTTTTCGATGTCTATCATAAAGAATTGGGAAGTTAATGTTGGCACTGGTGTCGCTTTTTCAGTAGTAAAGAATCAAGCATTTGGAAGTGATGCATTTTCTAGTAATGCTTCCTCTACATCTATGATTTCTACAGCTTATTATTATCCGGTAATGAAAGATTCCCGAATTGGTTTAGAATTAAGGGGAACCTGGTTACCCAAATACGAAGATTATCTAATTTCTTTGGCAGTTTCTTTTGCATATAAATTTCATGAGTATTAAACATTTTATACATCTACATTTAATGCTTGTTTTTTTCTATTACAAAAGGAAGATATGAAAACGTTTATTGTGTCTCTATTTTTGATTGTAACAAGCTTCAATATATACCCTCAAAATTCACAAATTGACACTGTCGCAATTATGATACTGAATAAAATGGGCGGGTTAATTGGACAGCTTGAATCATGCAGTTTTACACTTAAAACTTCAGAGGATGTGATAGACATTGATCTTGGACTGATTAAATACTTTACCACTCATCAGGTTTATCTGGTAGGTCCCGATAAAATGATGGTAAATTCTCAGGGAGATAAAGGGCATCGAGGTTATTGGTATAACGGTAAACAGCTCATTTATTATTCATACTCAGAGAATAATTTTGCTGTGCTTGATGCTCCATCGAATATTTTGGCTACAATTGATACTGTACACGAAATCTATGGAATTGAGTTTCCTGCTGCCGATTTCTTTTATCCAACATTTACAATTGACTTGCTTAACCAGTACAGTGATATAATATTTGTTGGAAAAAGTAAAGTGGATGATAGAGATTGTTTTCATATTATTGCCTCGAACGAGTCGATGAATATTCAAATCTGGATTTCGGATGATGCTCTATTTTTACCTGTGAAATTTGTGGTTTCATATTATGATATAACCCCAAATCGACAATATGAAGCAACTTTTTCTGACTGGAAATTAAATCCTCAATTACCAAATGAAATGTTTGAATTCACTCCGCCTCCAAATGCAGCCAAAGTAAGGATTATTGAAAAGTAATAAAATGTTATTAATCAAATATTTAATGGTTATATCATGAATAAAACAAAAATAATTTCGCGATACATTATTTATTTAGTAGTGTTTAGTATGCTCGTCCCATTCACTGCTGAAGCGCAAAGGATGAGACATGGTGGAGGTGGAAACAGAAGTTGGGGTGGTGGTGGAGGTGACCGTAGCTGGGGTGGGGAAAATCGTTCCGGATCGATAAATGGTGGTTATAATAAACCCACAAACCGGGATTATTCAAATGCAAATACCAATCGGAAACCGAACTATTCCAACGAGAATGTAAACAAATCCAATATCAAAGCAAATAATAAGAACGATTATGGAAATAAATCCAATATCAATTCAGGTAATAAAAACATTAACACCGGCAACACAAATGTAAATATAAATAACAGCAGAAATGTAAATGTTAATAATAATATGTATGTAAGACCACCTGTTGCACCTTACCCCAGACCCCCTTATCACTACGGAGGTTATAGTTATTATTCATATCATCCCTACCACTATCACCCCTATACTCCCTACTATTATGGACCAGCATATCATCCGTGGGGATTTTTTGTCGCAACCATAGCCGTGACCGCAATCATTGTGAATGCAAATAATCAAAAATATTATTACGATGATGGAGTTTATTATGAAAAAAACAGTGGCGGTTATACAGTTGTTCAAGCTCCCGTAGGTGCAACGGTTAATGTTTTACCGGAAGGCACTGAGACGGTTGTTGTGAATCAAACCATTAATAATTACTACTATGCCGGGACATACTATGAAAAGACTGATAGTGTTTACACTGTGGTAGCCCCCACTGCCGGAACGGTGGTAGATAAGCTTCCTGAAGGCGGAGAAGAAGTAAAGATTGGTGATGTTACTTATGTTAAATATGGCGATACCTACTACCAGCCGATAGAACAGAATGGAAAGAATATGTATGAAGTTGTAAATGTTGAAGCGAATAAAGAAAAAAGCTAAGTGTTGAATAGAGTATTAGAGTTATCAAATGATTCATTAATTTGATTATGAAGAAGGCACTTTTATTTCTTAAGAAAGAATTTTTAGAATTGCTTCCCCCAACTATTTTTTTCTTTCTGGTATTTCAGATAATGACTTTTGCTAGAAATCTATTGGCTAAGGAATATGGCATAACACTGGCATCAGCAACATCAGATTTTATCGGAGCAATAATAGTGGGAAAATCAATATTAATTGTAGACGCATTACCGATGTTAAAGTGGTTTCATCAAAAAAGATTAATCTATACTGTATTATGGAGAACATTTTTTTATTTGTTGATTGTACTGTTTTTTCAATTTATAGAAGAATTGATTCCCCTGATCTCAAAATACGGAACGGTTTCTTCGGCATTAGCTAATATCTTTAAAGTAATAAGATGGGATCATTTTTTTGCAATTCACATCATACTACTGTTGTTTATAATTATATATACTCTCATCACAGCCATCATTGAAGCAGTTGGTCGAAAAGAATTTATAGAGCTATTTTTCGGCGAAAAAATTCAATCGGATCGCAGCTCTAATTAAAATTTGAACAGCGTAAAAAATTGTTCTATCCGGTAAATGAAAAAACTTGTTTTTTGTGCTAGAAAAATATTTTTAAGATAAATTTAAGCACTTCTTCTGAACAACCCGAATATATCTTCATTTAGATCGTTGAAGATCTCTAGTTTTATTCTATTGCATTTTTTGTTGATCTGATCGTTCCCATGGCGTTATTTATCTGAGTTAGTTCTTTTTATCGAAATTTTGCAGACAGATTAGCCTTATCTAATTGAGTGTTTTGAGTATAATGTAACAAATTATTGGAAATAGGAATTACTTTTATTTCATAGTATTTTAATCAAGTTTATTTCTTACCACATTAAAAGAGGGCAATTATGAAAACTATTATCATCACAACATCCGTAATGTTATTTCTTTCATCCCTGTTGCAGGCACAGGTCGATAAAACTCAGCTATCCAAAAATATTAAAGCAAGGTATAGCCAGAATTACGCAGAAATTGCTAAATACACCTGAGTTCACAGTGGTGAATTAAAACTGACAATCGACGGTGAAACTTCAATCGGTGCTAACGGCAAACCCGTTGAACAGGTAACGGAAAAAATTTCCACCGGCAAAGAAAAACGTGGTCTAAGAGGAGCAATTGAGAAAAGTGAAGCAGATGATATGAAAGAGTATGTACAAAAAGCTGCGAAACTTGTATCAGAATATATTTTTATGAACGATAGTCAGATGGTTAAGCTTTTCAATAAAGGAACTGTCTCCGAACTGACTAATGAATTGCAGGTTGAGGCATTTGATTTCCTCGTTAATGGAGATAACCTGCAATTTCTATATGACATGAAAACGCTTGAATGTGTAAGCCAGACTGTCAATACTGTAATGTCTGGTGATAAAGTTAATGCACAGATACTTTACAAAGCATTGGATGATGTGAATGTCGTCGGTAAGATCACACTCGATTTACCCGCTAAAGATTTAAGTGTAGTTATCGTCGATTCACAGTGGGCGAAAAAAATACAATAGTTTTTATCTGAGTTGTAACTTTATAATATGTATTTGACTTCTTAGGCATCAACGTCCGATCTGTAGGTATTTGAGAATTTGCGAAATTTTCGCCGATGCTTCTAATTCCCAACAAAGATGCAAAAGTGAAGACGATTCAGCTCACATTTCCTTAAAGGAACAAATCTCAATAATTGAACACCCCGAAGAAGTAAAAGTTGCAATTCAATGCCAATTTGCTCTCGTAGAATTCCGATTGATATAAATTAACAACAGCTTTACTTGATATAAGTCCATGAACAAGTGCGAGCAAATATCAATGAATTCATACATTTGTATAATTCTCAGTGTTTTCCAAACCTAAATTGTTCTATAATTAATAAATAAAAAAGTACAAGGAATATTTTGTATTTTTGGTGAAATATTTTCGAGCACTTATAAAACACAAAAAAGAAAGAAAGGAAATAAAATGAAAAAACTTATTATTCTTCTCTGTGTACTTGCTTCAAGTATGTTATTTGCACAGGAAACATATTTTGAATTGCTTCGTCAGGATCTAAGTACAAAAAAAGTAGCGTTGATAACTGACGTTATGCAATTCACAGATGCAGAAGCAGAGGTATTTTGGCCAATGTATCGTGAGTATGATTTCGAAAGACAGAAAATTGGGGACGAGTTATTGAAATTAATTAAAGAATATGCTAAGCACTTTCAAGATTTAACTGATGAAAAAGCAACCGAACTAATGAATAAAAATCTGGATTTGAAGGGAGAAAAAAATAATCTAAACATTATTTATTTCAGGAAATTTAGTACGATAATTGCTCCAGCCAGAGCAGCAAAGTTTATGCAAGTAATGAATCAGATTGATCTGATAATAGATACACAGTTGGCATCACAGATACCGCTGATTGGTGAAAAAATAAATCCCATGCCACCTGAAGAAGAGAATCAAATGTAATATAACTGAACCTAATTTTGGGTTGATGCC
>JARRKK010000116.1:0-7118 GCA_037388105.1 Ignavibacteriaceae bacterium
TCATATTTTTAATTTTGGTTGGAATTGTATTTACTTTCATTACCTGTAGTCAGATTAAACTAGAACCGAGACAAGGATTTATTGAAATGCCGGATGGCAAAGTGTGGTATCGAATATATGGTTCAGGAAATCAAACTCCACTATTGCTAATACATGGTGGTCCTGGCTCAGCAAGCTGTAGACTTGCCCCAATTAAAGCAATCTCTGATGAAAGACCTGTTATCTTATATGATCAACTTGGATCTGGAAATTCAGATCGTCCGGAAGATTCAACCCTCTGGCAACTGCCACGTTTCGTTGATGAATTAGATAGATTGATTGATTCACTTCAATTAAATAGAGTTCACATTTTAGGACATTCCTGGGGCTGTGCGCTTGCAGTTGAATATTTCTTAACGAAACATTCCGAAAAAGTAGAATCAATGATTCTTGCAGGTCCACTATTAAGCACAAAATTGTGGATCGAGGATGCAAATTATCTTCGGACACAACTACCTGACTCTATACAGCAAATACTGAATTATCATGAAAGGGCAGGTTCAATATATTCTGATGAATACCTATCTGCAACAGATTATTTCTATCACAGGTATTTATACAGATTATGGCCAATTCCAGAATATGCTAAGTGCGATAGTGGTTACTTTAACGAGGTGATTTATGAACAAATGTGGGGCCCGACGGAGTTTAATGCCACCGGTAACCTGGTAAACTTTGACAGGGTCGATAGATTAAACGAAATTGACATTCCTGTTTTGCTTCTAATTGGAGAATATGATGAGGTAAGACCAGAAACAATGAAAAAAATTCAACAATTATTTCCAAATGCAAAGCTTGAGATTGTAAATGATGCTGCTCATGTGTCAATGGTTGATCAGCCTGAAGAGTTTAATAGAATAATTAGAAAATTTATAAATTCAATTAATTAATTCTCGAGCACCTTTATGTTTTCTAACCAGCTTTTCCACCCGACGGTGTTTTCATAGCGGCATTTTTAAAATCATCGGGTTTGGTGAAAAAGGTAAGAATAGCAAGTAAGGTTATTCTATTAAAAAATTGTTAAAAATTATTGGCGGTAACTTTTTTATTCAGTACAGCTGTTCGGGGCGGACGAGTGAAAAGCAACGCCGTTAGCAGTATTTGAAAATTGGAAATTAATTGGAGAAAATTATATTTAAACCCAAGTATGAGTAAAGTTAATTGTATCATTTATAATTATGGTGCCAATTGGATGGATAATTGTAATTGTAAACCTAGTTATGCTCACAACAACATCGAGATGAAGACTAAGAGTTACAGAGCCTCCCTCCTGATCCTAATGCTGTGGATCGGCACGTTCTCTTGTCAAGCGCAGTCTCCGAGAGTCCCGTACGTCTTCAACGATGTTTCTGTTCAGGAGTTTGAATCAACAAGCGGCAGACTACTTGATGTTTATATATCCCTACCCGTGGGCTACGATTCCCAACGGGAAGAAGGATATCCTGTTTTGTACGTCATGGACGGCTTCTTCCATTTTCAATTCACACAGTGGCTGCAAACCCTCCTTCAAGTTGAGGACGGATTCCCGCCGGTTATAGTCGTAGGAATAGACAATCAAGTTTCCTCCTATGCCGGGTGGGTTAAGGGTCGACGATTCCTACTAACTCCATCAAAAGATCTTGAATACGAAGCGGCCGAAGGTGAGAAATTGGGAATGCAGATCACGACTGGCGGAGGGCCAATCATTCTCGACATAATTGCCGATGAAATTGCCCCATGGATTGAGGATAACCACAATACTTCCCATGAAAGATGGCTATCTGGGCATTCTCTTGGAGGTCTGTTTGTTGCGTACGCACTTTTTACTCGAAGCGATGCCTTCTCTGTTTTCCTGATTGGCAGTCCTTCTCTTTGGTGGGACAATGAGTTCATTTTTTCGCTTGAATCCCAGTACGCAACCACGAATGATGACTTAAAGGCAACCGTATTTTTGTCAGCCGGCGAGCGAGACACCATGGAAATCCTGCCTCAGATGATAGAACTTGCAGGAAAGTTGGAGGCACGGAACTACCCATCCCTCAAATTGAAATCTATGGTTTTTGAAAACGAATCCCACAGCACGGCTGTGCCTCCATTTTTTTCGCAGGGGATGCGATTCATCTTTGAGGGATACTGAAGTTTTTCCATCACATTTACAATTGTTTATTTAATAATGAAATTAAAAATTTAAAAATACTGCTAACATTGGTATCAAGGCGACGCATTAGTGTGACGATGCATTTCGTAAAATGCATTGGCATTCGCTCAATTCCGGTGCGCGCCTTATACCACAATCGTTATATGACTAAGTGAAAGGTAGAGGAATTTAAAAACAAAATATGAAACGAAGCGTAATATTTCTTCAAATAGTTATCGTGCTCCTCGGTATCGGCGCTCTCACCTTTATGCTTTGGGAACCTCACATCGAAGGCAGGAATGCTCATGCAACACTCTTTGAAATATACTTCAAAGATCCATTTCTTGCTTTTGCATATATAGCGTCCATTCCGTTTTTCGTAGCGCTCTATCAAGCATTCACCGCGTTAGCGTATGTAAAACAAAATAAAGTATTCTCCCAGGGGACATTGAAAGCTTTGCGAATCATAAAATATTGCGCAATAGCCATTATTGGTTTTGTTGCGGTAAGCATAATTTTCATTTACCCAATGTTTGGCGATATCGATGACCGTCCTCAAGGGGTTTTCATGAGAATTCTCATTACCTTCGCTTCGATCATTATCGCCACCGCAGCAGAGGTGTTTGAACAGATTTTGCAAAATGCCATCGACCAAAAATTTGTGAACGAATTAAAAGAATAAGCGTTTATTGAAAAATTTGTTGGGGTTTTATAAAATTCAATAATCAATAAATGCTATATAACTAACAAATCAACTTGACCGTCGATGGCGTTCGGCAAAAAGTTGTAAAAAATAAGTTTGGAATTCCAGTTTGGCATTTGGATGAAGGGCACAATATTCATCTAAGTGAGTCGTAGTTTTGCAATGAAAATTAAAAACTGCGCCGGTAAATTTATCAATCGTCATTATGTTAAATTGTTGTTAGGGGCGGCAATTTATTTGCCACGCCGTTAGGTGAAGGGAATAAAAATGAAAACATTACTTACAATGATTCTTTGGGGAATCCTTTTAATACTCTGCTGGCCAATTGCAATAATAGTCTTACTACTTTGGCCTATTCTTTGGTTGCTATCTATCCCCTTTCGTATTGTTGGTACCCTGATGGATGCCGTATTGGCATTGGTAAAAAGTATCCTATTTTTACCAGCCAGACTATTGGGTCACAAAAGAAGGATAAATTAATATAACATTTTTGTTTGGCTATGTAGTCAAACAAACTAATTTGATCAAAAGTCATCTAACCTGGTATTCAACACGGACTATACAAGCGTCCGCTTTTCCGGCAATCGATCAATCCTCAAATTTGTGCGTCAGGTACTTGCTACGCCGTAAAAATTATATTATTTCGAATCAGTATATTAAAACCAACTAAAAAATAAAACCACCAAGGATTATGAAATTCCCAAATAGCATCTTACCTATTCTTATTTGTTTTTTAATATTTGCTTATGGTTGTGATTCAATAAATCATAAGGCATATGATTCTACGAAAAAAATAAAATCTGAAGAAGAGGTTTTTTATCTTATTTTTCCAAGAAGTTTTTACGACAGTAATGGTGACCAGATTGGTGATTTAAATGGCGTTACTGAAAAACTGGATTATTTGCAAGAGCTAGGTGTTACTTCTATTATAATGACTCCATTATATCCTTCAATTTATTATCACAACTACTTTACTCACGATTTTGAAGGAATTGATGAAGAGTTTGGTTCAAAAGAAGATTATTTGAACATGGTAAGGGAAATCCATCGCAGGAGTATGAAATTCTATATGGATACTGAAGTACAATATGTTACTGAAGAGCATCCGTGGTTTAAAGATTCGTATAAAAATCCATCTTCTGAATATAGCAACTACATATTTTATAAAGACTCATTAAATAATGAGCCGGTACCTATCATTTTTGATCTTACAGGATTAAAATCTTACGACGGCAGATATCTGGACATAGCAAGAGTAAACCTTTACAACAAAAGAGTAAGAAAATATATTTATGATCTTTTTAACTATTGGGTGGATCCAAACGAAGATGGAAAATTTGATGATGGAGTTGACGGCTTTAGATTAGACCATACTATGGATAACCTTGATAATAAGAATTTACTAACGAATATGCTGGAAGACTTTTGGAAACCTTTAATAATTAATTCGAAGAAGATTAATCCGGATTTGAAATTTATTGCCGAACAATCTGAATGGGATAAACCTGGCTGGGTTGACCCTGCATATGATTTTTTTGAAAAGGCTGGAATAGATTTAGCATATTCTTTCGGTCATATGTTTAATATATCTGATAAAGAAAAATTTGAGAGCACAATAAATACAGAACTAATAAAAACACCTGCAGGCAAGTATTTCTTCTTATTTCTCGATCAGCACGATACGGACCGCTTCGGAAGCAAACCGGGATGGAACACTGATTTAAATAAACAGAAAGCCGCAATGATATATTTAAGTAATGGGATTCCGCTAATTTATTACGGTCAGGAAATTGGTATGAAGGGAAAACGATTAAATGAAAGTTTACTTGAACCCAGCGATACCTTAAATGATGGATATGACGTTCCAAGAAGAGAAGCATTAGAATGGAAAAAGAACATTAACAGAAGAGGTATGGCTACATGGTTTAGAGATGTTCAACCATATTGGGATAATAGAAGCATTGTATCAGATGATGGAATCTCTGTGGAAGAACAAAATTCAGATAACAATTCATTGTTGAATTTTTATAGAAAGATATTGAATTTCAGGAAATCAAATTCGGCTTTCACAACAGGAAGTATAAAGGTTATTTCAAATTCAAATAAATCCATACTTACGTATTGTCGTTTTGATAAAGATTCTAAATTTCTGCTGGCTTTTAATTTTGCTAGAGAAACAGTTACAACAAATATACTTTCTGAAAATCTTCCATTTGAATTTATAAATGATTCTATAGATATGGTATTTAGCGATAGTGGTGGTTCAGTTAAATATTCCGAGAATACTTTAACTGTAAAATTGAAAGAAAATGGGTTCGCTATAATAAAATTAGAATAACGATAACCAGCAGTTGTTAATGTGTTTATATTCGGAAATAATTAATCGTGGTATTTAACTTAACCGTTAGAAATAAAATGAAGGCACCTGACAGGTAAATCAAACAAACCCGCCTTTGTTATTTAATTCAGCGGGTAGACACCTTAATAAAAAGTTATAGTCTCATATAGATCAAGCAGGCCGGTAATATGTAACACAGTTATTCCTAATAAAGAATAGGCGCGAATAAAACTAAAACAGTCAGAAAAGTAATTAGAACAATTGAGTTGTTTAACCAAGTAGACAGATAAACGTGTTTTAGATTTTTCAATTAAATAAATAACAATCGTATATAACGGAACAATATTATGAACCTTAAATCCTTTTTTAATCTTTTCTCTTTTTCTCTATTTATTTTAACATCGAATTCTTTATCCCAGGAAAATCTGGAGACAGACCTTGATGATTATGTTCCGAAAGTTTTGAAAGAATTTCAAGTTCCTGGAATTGCAGTTGGAGTTATTAAAGACGGAAAGTTAATTTTAGCTAAAGGTTACGGTGTAAAAGACATTAATACTAACGAACCTGTTACTGCCAGCACATTATTCCAGATTGCATCAAATTCAAAAGCATTTACTTCGGCTTGTCTGGCAATTCTTGTTGATCAGGGGAAACTGGACTGGAACGACCGAGTAATTGATAAGCTTCCCGGATTTAAAATGTCAGATCCTTACGTAACAAATGAAATGAGAGTTCAGGATCTTTTATGCCACAGAAGCGGATTAAGTCTTGGAGCCGGTGACCTGATGTACTGGCCGCCATCAGATTTTGCCAGGGAACAAATACTGTACAAATTAAGATATGTTCCACTTTCAACAAGTTTCCGAAGCACTTATGCATACGATAACATATTATACCCGGTTGCAGGGGAACTGATAAAGGTCGTATCAGGGATGATCTGGGAAGAATTTGTACAAAAAAATATTTTTGATCAGCTGGGGATGTCTCATTCTCTTACCGGTGTTAAGCAGTTAGTAGAAACAGATGATTATGCAACCCCGCACACTCTTGTTAATGAAAAACTGACAACTGCAAAAATGACTGATTGGGATAATGTTGCTCCGGCCGGTGGAGTTATCACTTCTGTTAATGATATTTCCAAATGGGTTATTACTCAACTTGACTCCGGCAGAATTAGCTATACCGATAAAAGACTTTTTGACAAAAAAGAAACTGTTCAAATGTGGATGCCGTACATTAATATTCCTTTAAAAACACCACCTCCCGGACTATCGGCATTGAAAGCTAATTTTTCAGCTTACGGACTCGGATGGAGAATAAGTGAATACCGCGGTGAGAAACTTGTTTGGCATACGGGAGGCTTATTGGGATTTGTTACGCGTGTGACAATGGTTCCTGATAAAAAGATTGGAGTAATAGTTTTTACAAACCAGGAATCCGGTGCGGCTTTTAATACGATTACTTACTTTATTCTTGATGAACTATTAGGTACCAAAGATACAGACTGGCTGGATGAATACAGCAAACTGGTTAACAAATCGAAAACTAAAGTTGATGAAGAAATTGCTAAGATGGATTCCTTAAGGAATAAAGATTCCAAACCAAGCTTGCCTCTTGCAAAATATACAGGAACTTACAAAGACAAATGGTATGGAACAGTTAGTGTGAAATACGTCAATGGGAAGTTATATATGCAATTTGATCACACACCCGATCTGAATGGTGAACTGGAACACTGGCAGTATGATACTTTTGTTGCAAGATGGATAGACAGAACTTTACACGGAGATGCATTTGTTACTTTTTCATTAAGTTCCGATGGCTCGGTACCTAACATTAAAATGGAAAAATTCAGGACTGATACTGATTTCAGCTTTGATTTCCAGGATCTGTATCTGGAAAAGGTAAAAGACTAAAATTAT
>JARRKK010000117.1:0-7097 GCA_037388105.1 Ignavibacteriaceae bacterium
TTTTGGAATTATGTGCCCGAAGCAAAAAACTTCATTAATGGGAATTTAATTATTGACCCATTTAGAGGTCCTTTTTATCCCATAATTCTAGGAATCCTAAATTTAATCTTTTACAATTACTTCGTAACTGGAATTATATTAGGAATATTTTCTGCATCACTTGTAATTTTTCTCGTATATGAGTTGATCAGGAAATTATTCTCACCTTTGTCAGCATTTTTTGTTGTTGCCTTACTTAGTGTAAATCCAATATTTGTCCAGTACTCTTATAGTGCCGGAACTGATATGCTGTTCAACGCACTTGCAACAGTAACGCTATATTTCTTCTTTAAGGATAATAAACTTAATTATCAGAATTTGATCATTGTTTCTATACTTGCAGGTCTTTCATATTTGACGCGGTATAATGGTGTGTTTTTATTCGGATTTGTATTTATAATCTTATTCGTCAACTATTGGGACCTGAGCTGGGTGAAACGTGTAAAAACTTCTATGATTTTCATATCTGTCTTTACTTTAACATTTGCTCCCTGGGGAATCTTCTGTTTTATAAAGAAAGGAAGTTTTTTCTACAATGAGAATTACAAAAACATTGCATACGAAGTTTTTGGGAAGGGAACGATAGCATGGGATCAATTTTGGTTCGAACATAGCAATAGCTATTCCTCTCTATTTGGCGTTATTGCAATGAATCCTATAAAATTTTTTCTGACGATGATTGGAAATATTGCTGAGAATTTTTGGTCAGATATGAATGGCTTAATGGGAATTTACGTGGGAGCGTTCACGATTTTGGGATTGATTTTATTTTTTCTGACAAAACCTTTAACAAATTGGAAAAGCAGAGTAAACGGATATTATCTTGCAAATACTTTCTTCTTTTCATTACTGTTATTGATTTTTTACAGTGACAGGTTCGCTTTGTTTTTAATCCCTGTATATGCTGTTCTAGCAGTTCAACCGTTCTTAAATGATAAATTTATTTTGTACAAGAAAATTCCAATACAGCTTGGATACTTCATTGTTTCAATAATGGTAATATTAACACTTTCAAAATCAATATCATTCAACAGTTCGAGAATAAATTCGGGACCTAAAGATTTGATTGAGTTAAAAGATTGGTACAATAAAAATATTCCAATCGAAATGAGGGGGAAAAAATTAGCTGCACGTAAACCGCACGCAGCTTATTATTTAGGGATGCAATTTTATCTGTTACCGGCTGCTGATTCTTACTCAGAAATCATAGAACAGTTGAGGAAGAATAATGTAGATTACCTATACCTAAATCCCACTGAAACAGGACTAAGACGTGAATATCAACCACTTCTTAATCTGGAGAAGGAACTTCAAGGATTAAAGACAGAAATTCGTCTTAATAATCCCTCATCAGTTCTGTATAAAGTTGTATATTAGTTTATCACTCAAGTACTATAATTAGCCAATTCATTATTAACAAGTGAGGAAGCTAAAAAACGGTTTAAATTGACAATCGTACAATTTTTAGATAATTTTAAATTCATTTTCTTATTAAAATTAAATGCTTGAAAATTATATCCCAATATTTTTAGTGATATTATTTGCAACCGTATTTGCTTTAGCGACAACGTTTGCTTCCATAATATTTGGCCCTCAAAGACCAAACAGTGAGAAGCTATCAACTTACGAAAGTGGTATGAAACCAGTTGGGACGACGAAAGACAGGATCTCAATAAAGTATTATTTAGTAGCTATGTTGTTTATTATTTTTGATGTTGAAGTTATATTCATATATCCCTGGGCAGTTCAATTTAAAAAATTGTTCGCCGAATTTGGAATACAGATATTTATTTCAATGCTAATATTTCTTGTGGTTTTTGAATTAGGTTATTTATATGCGTTTAAAAAGGGCGGGTTTAGATGGGATTAGAATCATTATTAAAAGATGATGGGTTTTTTACAACGACTGTTGATGCACTTGTCGCATGGTCTAGAAAAAGTTCGGTCTGGCCTATGCCTATGGGCATATCTTGCTGCGCAATTGAAATGATGGCATCGGGTGATCCTAAATATGATATTGCACGGTTCGGATCAGAAGTTATGAGGTTTACGCCGCGTCAGTGTGATTTAATGATAGTTGCAGGCACAGTTACTTATAAGATGGCACCGGTGGTAAGAAAAATTTATGATCAAATGCCTGAACCGAAATGGGTAATTGCTATGGGAGCTTGCACTGCAACTGGTGGAATATACAGAACATATTCTGTTGTACAAGGGATTGACCAATTTCTTCCTGTTGATCTTTATCTTGCCGGCTGTCCGCCTCGTCCGGATAATCTACTTAATGCGCTCATTGAGATGCAAGAAAAAATTGGTAGAACAAAAGCCAGTGAATTCAAAAATACCAGGCTTCCCAAACTAAACGTAATTCAGAAAAATTGAATTTATGAATTCTGAAGAACTGCTGAATAACAAACTAAAAGAACAGTTTCCTGAGTTAATTTTTGAGATCACTAAATTCCGGGATGAACTCACCATTTTACTTCCCCAAAAGAACATTGTTGAAGTTTGTAAATATTTAAAAACAGAATCTGAATTGGAATATTTACTATGTGAGGATATCACTGCAATAGATTGGTCCAGAAGAAAAGACAGGTTCACAGTAGTTTATCATATATATTCCTTTAAAAATAATTTAAGATTGAGATTAAAGACGAATGTTGATGGATCAGACTATGCAATAGATTCGGTAACATCAGTATGGGAAGCTGCAAACTGGCACGAGAGGGAAACCTTTGATATGTATGGAATTAAATTTAATGGTCATCCGGATTTAAGAAGAATGTACATGCCGGAAGATTTTGAATATTTTCCTTTAAGGAAAGATTTTCCAATTATGGGAATACCCGGTTCTATCCCTTTACCAAAAAAATAATATAAAATGGATAGTGAATTAAAAGAAGTTCATCCCAGGATAATTCAAGCGCTGTTAGATACAGAAACAGATATTACTATTGAAGATGCTCTTGAAAATGAGATGATCCTGAATATGGGGCCGCAGCATCCTGCAACACACGGAGTTTTACGTCTCGTATTAAGGCTCGATGGTGAAACTGTTATCGCATGTGTTCCTGAACTTGGTTATCTCCATCGGGGTTATGAAAAACTGGCTGAGAACATGACTTACTACGAATTTATTCCTCATACAGACAGGCTCGATTATATCTCGCCAATGGCAAACAATGTTGCCTGGGTTCTCGCGGTAGAAAAACTAATTGGAATAGAAGCACCACCAAGAGCACAATACATCAGGATGATGGTGGCAGAACTTGCACGTATTACCTCTCATCTTCTAGCTATTGGTGCATTTGCAATGGATGTTGGTGCATTAACAATTTTTCTCTGGACGTTGCGTGAAAGAGAGAAAGTGCTGGATATTTGGGATATGCTTTGCGGAGCAAGGTTTACAAATAGTTACTCAAGGATTGGTGGTGTTGCTAATGATATTCCACCTGACGCACTTGCAAAAACAAAATGGTTTATTGATCAGTTTGATGAAAACCTTACTGAATGTGAAAAGCTGATTAATGCAAACCGAATTTTTGTGGAGCGTGTTGATGGTGTTGGAGTGATTACTAAAGAAGAAGCTATTGAGATAGGTTTTACCGGACCGAATCTCCGAGCCAGCGGGGTGGAACATGATCTGAGGAGAGCACAACCTTACTTAAAATATGACGAGGTAGATTTTTACATCCCCACTTATACTGAAGGGGATAGTTTAGCAAGATATTTTGTGAGGGCAGACGAAGCCAGAGAAAGTGCAAAAATAGTCAGACAGGTTTTAGACAAAATGCCTGAAGGCGACATAATCCTTGACCAACCAAAGAAGGTTCCTTCCCCGAAGACAGGTATCTATTCAAAGATGGAGGAGCTTATTCACGATTTTATGATTGTTAATTTTGGTATAAATCCACCTGTAGGAGAAATATATAATGCAATCGAAGGTTCTAAAGGAGAGTTAGGATTTTATCTTGTTAGTAAAGGAGAGGGGAGCCCATGGAAATGCAAAATACGTTCTCCCTCGTTCTGTAATCTTCAAGCACTGCCCAAGTTAGTAGTTGGCCAAATGGTTTCGGATGTTGTTGCAATTATTGGGAGTATCGATCCTATTATGGGTGAAGCAGATAAATGATGAAGTTTAAGCTCAAGATCAAGTTTAAGAGTTCTTTTAAAAGTGAGCAATGGTTTAAGTGTTCGATTGATTATTGGATTTCATTATGAAATTTAGCCATGAAAAATTAATAGTATACCAACGCTCAATGGAGTTTATTGAATTTGTGAATCACATTGCTACCCCTAAAAATATTAGTTTTAGTGCTCTTGAACAGCTTGATCGGGCTTCTTCCTCAATCCCTTTAAATATTGCTGAGGGAACTGGCAAATATACCGGAAAAGATAAATGTAGATATTATGATATAGCGCGAGGTTCAGCACTTGAATCTTCTGCATGTTTGGATGTATTGTTAAAAAGAAAAATAATTTCGGAAAAAGATGTTGAAGTTGGTTAGAAAATATTGGTAGAAATTGTATCAATGTTAATAGGATTTATAAAAAGCAGTTCAGATAGACTATATGAAGAAAACATTGAATATCGATTTGCAGAAAATGATTAAAAATAAATTCCATGCACCTGAACTTAAACTTTCACTTGCACATGAACTTTAAATTTACTGAAGAAAATCTCGACAAAATAAATCGGGAAGTAAAAAAATATCCTCTGAAAAAACCGGCCGTTATGTCAGCATTGTTCCTTGGACAGGAACAAAATGGATACATCTCTAACGAAGTAATAAATGAAGTTGCACTCACTCTGGAGCTAACACCTGAAGAAGTTTATGGTGTAGTTACATTTTATACAATGTATCATCAAAAACCAATGGGTAAACATCATATCCAGGTTTGTACGAATGTATCGTGTATGTTGCGTGGAGGTTATGAAATCTGGGATCAGGTAAAGACCGAGTTAGGAATTGATAATCTTGGCGTGACAGAAGACAATAAATTTTCTCTTGAGGAAGTTGAGTGTATGGGAAGTTGTGGTACTGCTCCTATGATTGCCGTTAATGAGAACTACTATGAAAACCTTAATCCAGAAAAAGTGGCTGAACTATTGGCATCTTTAAAGAATAAGAATTAAATGGAAAAGATTGTTCTTCCAGACATAGAAAACTATCATCATCTGAATGTTTATACCTCACACGGTGGTTTTTCTGCTGCTAAAAATGCATTACAGCTCACACCTGATGAAATTATTGATATTGTAAAAAAATCTGGCTTACGGGGCAGAGGAGGAGCTGCTTTTTCTGCCGGATTAAAATGGAGCTTCATGCCCAAGACAACGGATAAACCGAAATATCTTTGTGTAAATGGTGATGAGAGTGAGCCGGGTTCTTTCAAGGATAGACAGATTTTTGAATTTAACCCTCATCAATTGATTGAAGGTATTCTGATTACTTGTTATGCAATAGGTGCGAAAGTAGCTTACATTTATATACGCGGCGAATACCACAAATGGATTGGTATGATGCAGAAAGCACTTGACGATGCTTATGAACAAGGATATGTTGGTGAGCAAATGAAAGATAAATTTAATACCGATTTTTATTGTGAAATTTACATTCATAAAGGTGCCGGTGCATACATCTGTGGTGAAGAATCTTCATTAATGAATTCACTTGAAGGACAAAGAGGTTATCCACGAATTAAACCACCTTTCCCTGCTCAGAATGGATTGTGGGGTTGCCCTACAACTATTAATAATGTTGAAACCATAACGAACGTTCCTAAAATAATTGAAAAAGGCTGGGAATGGTTTGCTTCAATAGGTGAACCCAAACATCCAGGAACTATTCTCTACGGTGTTAGCGGTCATATAAATAAACCTGGAATATATGAGTTACCTTCTGGAACTTTGCTGACTGATATAATTTATAATTATGCAGGAGGTGTTCCCGGTAATAAAAAAATATTGTGTGTTATTCCAGGGGGTTCATCAATGCCTCCACTTAGAGGAGACCAGCTCGACGGTGTTAAGATGGATGCTGAATCCTTAAAAGCTGTTGGATCTGCAATCGGAACTGCAGGTATTATGGTAATGGACGAGGATACTGACCTGGTAAAGGTCTTGGCAAGAATAACTAAGTTTTATCATCACGAATCATGCGGTCAATGTACTCCTTGCAGAGAAGGAACAGGCTGGATGGAAAAAGTTCTGAACAGAATGGTAATCGGTAATGGTTCTGTTTCTGATTTGGATTTGCTAATTTCAATTGCAAATAATATTGAGGGCAATACAATTTGTGCTCTTGGTGAAGCTGCCGCATGGCCTGTTCGATATACAATAACCAGATTCAGAGATTATTTTGAAGAAAGAGTGAACAAAAAAATTACTCTAAATGTTCTGAATAAAGTTCATTCAATGAGGAATACTGCATATCCAATTGCGGATATTACAAAATGATTCGTAATTTTTCGCCATCCGTACGGTGAAATTATTCCAATTTATTATGTGATTTTCAATTTACTGTGCAACGCGGCTACCGAACTCTCTATTCAGCATATATAATCCGCTTTTACTGTCACCAATCATTTCCATTTTTTTAACATTTTGTTGTGCTGTTGCTTCTTCCTCAATTTGTTCGCTTACAAACCATTGAAGAAAGTTAACTGTTGCATGATCTTTTTCTGAAATTGCTAAATCAACAAGATCATTTATTGCCTTAGTAACTTCTTTTTCGTGATCGGAAGTATCTTGAAATACGGATAAAAATGAATCCCACTTGGTTTTAGGGGCTTCAATTTTACTAAGAGTAATTTTTCCACCGACATGGTTGAGAAAATCAAATATTTTTATGGCATGACTATATTCTTCCTCTGATTGTAACCTGAACCATGTAGAAAACCCCTGGAGATCATTTAGCTCAAAATACGCTGACATCGACAGGTAAAAATAGGATGAATAAAACTCTAAATTTAATTGTTTATTTAATGCCTGTTCTACTTTCGATGATATCATTTGTAACCCTCATTAGATTATTCTTTTTAATATTACTTTTATA
>JARRKK010000118.1:0-7067 GCA_037388105.1 Ignavibacteriaceae bacterium
CTAAACAAAACCAAAGATGAAAAAGCACCTGATTTTAAATTGCTAACACTTAATGGAGAGGAAATAAACTTAACTGATTATTCGGGAAAGATTGTTATTTTAGATTTTTGGGCAACATGGTGCGGACCCTGTAGAATTGGAATCCCTGACCTTGTTTCAATTCAGAATGAGTTTAAGAATGAAGTAGTAGTAATAGGTATTTCATTAGATCAACCATATACGCAACAAAATCTTCAGCCATTTATAGATCACTTTAATATTAACTATCCGATTGTTCTGGGAACGATGGATGTAGTTGTTGCATATGGAAATATCCAGGCAATTCCAACATCATTTATAATTGATGGGGAAAGAAATATTGTTAAAAAACACGTTGGACTGGTACCTAAAGCAACTATAGTTGAAGAAATAAATTCTTTACTTAAAGTTGAAGATACGAATAGAAACTCTGAACTTAAACAAAAGAATGGAATTAATTAGTTTACACTATTACGAAGGAATTTAGGCTGTTCAAGCGTAAGTATTAATGAAATCCTATGTGAATCAGGAAGTCTATCGTTTTCAGAAGCACTAAATCTTGCAAAAGAATAATCAATGTTCAACTTTGGAAGTTTTACCCCGGCGCCTATAGTAAATTGTTTAACATCGCTGTATCCTCCGCGGATATAAACAAGATTTGTGATATCGACCTCCACACCTGTACTCATATCAAAACTGACAGGGCCAATATTAAACTGTGATGCGAATCTTCTATTCTCAAAACGGACATCCATTTCGAGGACAGGCATTATATATCCCCCAAGAAAACCGGTGATCTTATAAGCACCTCATAGTTTAAGTGTTGGTGATACGAGCTCATTTCTTCCGGTATCCCAGGCAATTAATGTGGTTGTGATATCCTGGAAGTTTGCACCAAGGGTTAAATTCTCAACAGGCATATAAAAAGCACCAACGTCAAATCCAATTCCGGTTGCACCAAACTCAGCTATATCTCTCTTGATGAATTTAATATTAGCTCCCCAATAAAAATTTTCTGATTGCCGCTTTGCAAATGTTAAATAAAATGCCCAATCCTGATTACTAAATTCAGTTATCCGGGTATAATCCAATCTTGCATAAATATTATTAATATCATTTATCAATTCGCCTGTCTGTCCGTCTATCAATGCGTCCCTTGTATCCGGAATGCCATCAACACCCAGACGCATAATACTCAAACCAAAGCTCATATTTGTTCCAAATGGAATGCCCACTGCACCATAATCGTAATTAACCAGATCACCAAACTGCTCAGAATGCATAAGTGCAATTTCCGGGTAATTCAAGTTTGCCAAACCGGCTGGATTGTAATAACCTGCGGTAACATCATTCGCAACACCAACAAATGCACCACCCATTCCAAGTGGTCTGCTTCCAACACCAATTGCCATAAATTCCCCGGCATATTTAGCAAAGACTGTTTGTGCGTTTATTTGGGTAAAAGAAATGAACATTATCGGAAGTAGCAGGATTAACTTTTTGGGCATATATTAGAAGACTCCTAAATTACAATATTATGCAAAAACCGTGCAAAAAGATGGCTAATGGAAACTATAAAGTCAAGGCTATTTTCATGCGAGGAACACATTCTGCCGGTAATTTATCGCTGTTTATAATTTATTCAGGTGAAAATCACTCCGAGATTTATTTATGATGATTTGAACAATCAAATTTTCAAGATTATATTAAGATTTTCAATACTACCTCCTGTAATGAAACCTCTTCCACTGCTTTTTCAAACACTCTGCATAGCCCTCTCGATTCTTTTATCGGGTACAAGCCAGATGATAGCAACTAAAACGTATAGACCGATTGAAATCCATTGAAACCAAAAAGAAAAAAGAATTGCCATTATATAAAGTACAGGTGAAATTTTTCCTTTCAGATCATTCCCAATTGCCATTTTAAGCATTGAGTTTTCGCCTTGTGAAGCTATGATTACTTGCTGAAGTATAAAGTATGCAATTGCAGCCATCAGAAGTGCTACACCATAAATCGTAGTTGGAGCAGCTGCAAAATTATTTTCGCCCATCCAGGCTGTTGTAAATGGTACAAGTGAAAGCCAGAAAAGCAAATGTAGATTTGCCCATAAAATTGATCCTGAAATCGTTGAACAAGTTTGCAGCATATGGTGATGATTATTCCAGTAAATTCCGAGATAAATGAAACTAAGTACATAACTGAGAAATGTTGGAACTATAGATTTTAGTGCCACAAAACTTGAGTCGTGAACCACCTTCAACTCTAATACCATTATTGTAATTACGATTGCCAGAACCCCATCGCTGAATGCTTCGAGTCTGTTTTTTGACATTGCATATCCCTTATGATTTATTAGAATTTTATAGAATTGTTATAGAACCGGTATCTTTAGGATTATTTAATGTATTAGATTGATTTTACTTTGCTTTACCCTGAGCAGCAACTGCTGCAGCAGCTTTAGCAATTTCCTCCGGGTCCCCCAGATAATAACTCTTAACCGACTTAAGATTTTCATCTAATTCATACACCAACGGAACACCGGTGGGAATATTAAGACCAACAATTTCAGCTTCCGGAACATCATCTAAATATTTAACAAGAGCTCTTAAACTGTTACCGTGGGCTGCAATAATCACTTTTTTCCCTTCTTTAACAACAGGTGCAATGGTTTCTTTCCAATAAGGAACAAAACGTTCAACAGTATCTTTTAAACATTCTGCTAAAGGTAATTCGGAATCTGTAAGTTCTGAATAACGTGGATCATTTCCGGGATAGCGTTTATCATTTTTCTTGAGAGCAGGAGGCGGAATATCATAACTCCTTCGCCAGATTTGTACCTGCTCATCACCATATTTTGCTGCCGTATCTGCTTTATTTAAACCCTGCAGCGCTCCGTAATGTCTTTCATTCAAACGCCAATGTCTTACAACAGGAATCCACATTAGATCTAATTCGTCCATTACTATCCAGAGTGATCTTATTGCACGTTTAAGTACAGATGTGAATGCTATATCGAAAGTATATCCTTCAGACTTTAACAATTTCCCTGCTTTTTTAGCTTCAACAATTCCTTTTTCAGAAAGATCAACATCTACCCAACCGGTAAACTTATTTTCCTTGTTCCAGGTGCTTTGACCATGTCGTAATAAAACAACTTTATGCATAATAGCTCCTAATGCTTAGAAATAATCAACGATTTGTTTATTGTAAAGATAGGAAGACAAAAGCTTAAAGTTAAGAGGATGAGAAAATTGACTAAGTATGGGATTGACTATTCAAGCCTAAAAAGTTATTTATCACTATGTTTTTAGAAGATTTGACGAATTAAATCCCTACATCTATTTGATTGTGGATTTTAATAAAATGTATCCAACAATGCCCGAAAGCAGGGAGCCGGTTAAAACTCCAATCTTTGAAAGATCAATTAAGGTTTCGTTAGAAAAAGCTAATCCCGCTATGAATAAGGACATGGTAAAACCTATTCCTGCAAGTATTCCCGCAGCGTAAATTTTCTTCCAGTTTACTCCTTCAGGCAATGAACCTAATTTTAATTTTACTGCTATCCAGGAAAAACTAAAAATGCCAAGTTGTTTTCCGACAAATAATCCTACAATAATACCTAAACTAACTGGACTGGTTATTGCGTTGAAAATATCCATTCCTGCAAAGGTTACGCCTGCGTTTGCCAGTGCAAAAAGTGGTATGATTAAATACGAAACCCAGGGATGAAGTCCATGTTCAAATCTTTGCAAAGGTGTTAGTATTTTTTTACAATTTTCTTCTATTGCCATTACATCAGTTTGTCTGCCTTCGTTCGATAAAACATTTTCACCATGCTCCCCGGTTCCATCAAATTTATTTAATAGTTCTCTTGTTTTATCTGAAAAGCGTTTTGTGTTATATCTGGCAGAAGCAGGAATTGCAAAAGCTAATAGTATTCCGGCGATTGTTGCGTGAACACCTGATTTAAGGAAAGCCACCCAAAGAATAATTCCAAGAACCGTATATGGGATTAAACTTATTGTACCAAGTTTATTTAGTAATGCTAAAATTATAAGAATCACAGCTGCTAAAACTAATGCCCAAATAAAAATTTCTGAAGTGTAAAAAATTGCAATTACAAGCACTGCACCAATATCATCTGCTATTGCAAGTGCGAGTACAAATACTTTTAATGTTAAAGGAACACGCGGACCAAGCAAAGCCATAATACCAACAACAAAAGCTATATCAGTAGCCATTGGAATTCCCCATCCGCCTGAACCTTCGCCCCCAATATTAAATACAACATAAAGTACTGCCGGAACAATCATTCCACCAAGTGCCGCAGCAATTGGCAGAGATGCTTTTTGTATAGATGAAAGCTCGCCAACTAAAAGCTCGCGTTTAATTTCCAATCCAACAGTAAAGAAAAAGATCACCATCAATCCGTCGTTTATCCAATGATGAATTGAATAATCGAATGTGATAAGATCCCCTATTGCAAGTACAATATTTGTATGCCATAGATGATGATATGATTCGAACCAGGGAGAGTTTGCCCAGGCAAGTGCAACAACTGTAAAAATGATTAGAAGTATTCCACCACTTGCTTCCTGGTGAAGGAATTCATTTAATGGTTTTAATAATTTTTCGATTGCTTCTTTTTTGCGTTTCATGAATCCTTGAAATGTTTCAAATAAGTTTATTCAAGATAAGTAAGATATTGGTTAAAAATTCTATCTTAACCAGTAACCAATTGCAACTCCGATGAACGTTGCAACTGCATACCCGAGTGTACCACATAAGATTGCTGGTATCACGAGTGCTCTCCACTTTCTTGCTACGGCCATTGCAGCAGCAGTTGTTGGTCCACCCATATTTGCATTTGAAGCGATTACAATCTCCGCCAGATCAAGTTTAAATAATTTTCCCGCTGCTAACAAAAACGTCAAATGGATAAATAATATTAAAGCTGCGAATACAAATAGGATTGGTCCGAACTTAAGAACAACCACTATATTTGCACTAGCTCCAATCGCAGCAAAAAACACCTGCATAAGTAAAATGCCAATTTTATCTGCACCATTTATTGCACTGATTTGTTTTGGAAAGAAAGTTGCTACTATTAAAATTAATGCAGTAATAATAAGAATACCCGTACCCTTAATTGATATTACATCAGCGACTCCAAAGCCAACAGCACATATTGAAAGAGAAATAGCTAGTGCCTTTGCCATATCTATGATTTCAATCTTATTATTCTCCTTTAACTCATTTACTTCTAATGAGACGTCATCTTTAGTATCTTCGTGATGAGTTGGAAAAATTTTAACAAGATACTTTACAGAAGGTAAAGCAAAAAGTATTATAAAATAAATCGTCATCATAAGATTATCTGCAGCTACCCCTGCAGTAAGCAGATTAGCTGAATTCATTTGAAGCGCTTCAGCAGATGCAACATAATTCATCGAACCACCAATGTAAGTTGAACAGAAGATACCGGCTAGCTTCCAGCCTTCTTCACCAAGAGGGACAATGTAAAATGCCAGAATTGTTCCAAGCACTGTTCCAACAGCTCCGAAAGCAAACGCAATTAAAGTGGGGCCAGCTTCTTTGATTATTCGCCTAAGATTTGCTTTGAAAAGTAATAACGGTATTGCAATTGGAACCAGGTAAGTCCATACAACATCATACGATGGTGCGTCCGTGGGAATAATTAATAAATTAGATAACAGAAATGTTGCAAGAATTGTTACAATAGCCGCAGATAATGTTGATCCCCATCGCGTTTTTTCAGCCCACAAACCAAAAGAAGCCGCGAGAAAAAGTATTGCCCATAATGTCCATTGCTGATCGGTGGAAATCAACGATTGTTCAAGCAAAAATATCTCCAGGAATTATTTCTTCTGAATGTTTAATGTCCATTAGTTGTTTCAAGATATTTTTTAAGCTTATTCAAATTTGTGTCCCAGTACTTTTTCATCCTTTCAGCTTCTCTGCTGGTTCTTAATTTTAAATGTTGAACAGATACCTGACTCTTATTTTTTCCCTTATCGTAAAAGTAAACATCTAAACTCGTCTCCTCATCAACCCAGATAGCACGCATAGATTTTCCCGGATTTGCGTTTTTAATCTTCAGATTTGGTTTTGAAAGCCATTTATTTCGAATAAGCTTTTTCTCCCAGGCAGAGTATAGTTTTGAAATAGGTACGGATATTGTTTTACCTTTACTTATCTCAAATCCACTAGGTTTTTCGTGTTTCAATCTTCCCTTTACTGCTTGTTCATAATGTACAGTAATCATTTGAGCCCACCAACTTGATACATCGCTATTGTAATAGACCCAGGTTGCTGTTTCCTTGTGGTTCATTTTCCTGGCACCCGCATTATTCAATATTTTATACCATTCCTGCCAGTTTTTCCCGGTGCGCTTTTTAACGGCATCATTGCTTATTTTACCAGCCATGTTAACTCCTAACGATTGTTAAAGATTTACCAGTCCCCAAGTGCTTTCCTGATATCAATGATTTTTCCAATATGATATGCGTTATGTTCGATAATAATTGTAATCTCTCTTAAATATGTATGAATTTTTGCATGTGGAATGATTTCTAAAATATTTAGTTCTGGATTTTGTGTGCGATCTATTACGGAATTTAAATCGTTAAAGAAACCGGCGTAAGTACTATCCCAAACCTGGTCTGTTAGTTTTTCAACAGGCTGCGGCCAATAACCGTCTGGCCATTTAGGTGATACCCAATCCGGATTAATCATGTACTGAAGAATATCTTCCTGTGTTATACGCAGATGTTCAAGCTCTTGCCAGATGGTATGAAGCTTTTCATTGCTTTTAACATTTCGTAGAGATGGAGTAATATTTTTTAATGCTTGTTCCACCGGAACAGATGCTTGCCCGCCTTTTAATGAATTTACAAGATGTTCCTTTAATACATCCAATGCTTAATCTTTATTTTTCTTGTTTAATAACAACATTCCAATTGCAGCTCCAATTGCCACACCAACACCAACACCAACAGCTAAATTATTCATTGCAACACCAAGGC
>JARRKK010000119.1:0-7028 GCA_037388105.1 Ignavibacteriaceae bacterium
GGTGTTGCGATGGTTGAATTTAAAAAGGACATTAACCATGGGAAATTTAAACTAATGGAAGTTAATCCTAAATTTTGGGGATCATTTGAATTAAGCTACAAATCAGGAATTAATTTTGCATACCTATATTATTTGGTTGCAATGGGGATGCAAGTTCAGGAATCGAGTTACAAGAATGATGTTTATTTTAGATGGACTCTTCCTTCTGATTTACTCTGGTACAAATTTGCATCCAGAGGACAAAGAAAGGAGTTCAAAGACTTAAAGAAAAAAGTGAGATTTAATAGTAGTACTCATTGGGATGATCCACTGACTGTAATATATAACTTAGTGTTTACAATATTTAAATTCTTCAAAGAAAAAAGATACCCGCATGGATATGTTCAATAAAAAAATTGTGTTTCACATACACACAAAGTATTCCTTTGATAGTGAATTAGAACCTGCATTAATTGTAGATACATTATTCAAGGGAAATATTTCTATCGCAATTATTACTGATCATAATTCAACCAGGGGGGCAATTGAAGCAAAATCTTATGCAGAAAAGAAGTATGGAGATAAATTTAATGTTATAATCGGAGAAGAAGTTAAATCTGATATAGGTGATATTATAGGCTTTCCGTTAAAGGAAGAAATACAACTGGTTGATCATCTTGAAGTTATAACAGAAATTAAAAGACAGGGTGGTTATGTTTGTCTTCCCCACCCTTACAAATCCCATAATCTTTTAAGAATTCATGATCATGATTTCATTGAATTATTAGATTTTATTGAAATTTTTAATGGCAGAACTTCGGCAAAACTGAATTCTTACGCAAACGAGATGGCTGCAAAATTTAAGAAAAAAGTAATTGTGGGATCAGATGTTCATGTAAAAAAGGAGTTGTTGAATACATATTTTATCTTCGATGAAAATATGAAAATCATTGAATCTGAAACTAATTATATAAAGAAAAGAACTTATCGCAAGCATCAATTTGAGCAGAATCTTAAAAAGAAAAATTTAAAGGAATCTGCAGAATACGCATTCCTCGCTATTATCAATAAATAATGTTGTTAATCATCAATAATGTTAAATATTAAGATCTCCCCAAAAAATTTCCAGGAAAAGTCCTACATTATTTCCATATTATTTGAAGAAATATTAGGTGTTGATTATAAAATTGAAACCGCTGATAATCAGGAAAATTATCTAATATCTTTTGACAATAAAAAATTGATAATTGAAGACCATTTCTTTAAAAATTTTTCAGATGATTTAAGTTATCTTTCGATATCTAACGTTCCACAAAAGATTAGTTACGGTAAGAATTCTTTCACTTCCGAAAAGGATATTCCCATAATTTTTGGTCATGAAAAAATTACTAATGAATCTCCAAATTCATTTACCTGCGGAATAGATATTTTTTCTTCTGCTTTCTTTTTACTTACCAGATGGGAAGAACATGTAATTTCTGACAAAGATAAATTTGAAAGATTCCCTGCTAAAGCTTCGCTCTTAGGTAAAGAAAATATATTACATCGTCCTGTAGTAAACGAATATGTGGAAATGATATGGAATATTCTCCAACATATGGGCTATGAAGATGGCAGGAAAACTTCTGAGTATGAATTTGTAGCAACTCATGACATAGATCAACCAATACGATTGGTTAATCTTAAAATGCTTGCAAAATCTGTTATGAAAAATCTATTAGTATTTAAAAATATATTTGGTGCAGCAAATGACTTTTTCATTTATGGTTTAAATAAAATAACTCCTAAATATGATGTGGGTTACTCTTATGATTTTTTAATGCAATGCTCCGAAGAAATGGGTATTAAGTCGATATTTAATTTTCAAAATTCAAAGAAGACGAAATACGATTGGGGTTATTCGAACACTTCTGCTTTCATGCAAAATGTTTTTAAACAGATAAAATCTTCCGGTCACGTAATAGGATTTCATCCAAGCTTTTATTCTTATAATAACCCGGATATATGGAAAAAGGAATATGAAAATCTTTGTGAAGTAACACAAACTCAAATTAAAATGGGGAGGCAGCATTTTTTGAGATTTACAAATCCGACAACCTGGCAAATCTGGGATGACAATAATATGGAATACGATTTTACTCTTGGGTACCCACAAAAAGAGGGTTTCAGATGCGGAACGTGTTCATCTTACTCGGTGTATAATATAATAACACGGAAAAAACTTAAGTTAAAAGAATCTCCCCTAACATTGATGGATGTTTCCTTAATGGCTTATCAGAAAGGAATTAGTAACGAAGAATTCATTAAAAGAACAAATGACTTAATCTCAACCGTTAAAAAATATAATGGCAAATTTGTTTTTTTGTGGCACAATGCAATTTTCGATCGAAAGCAATATACCCGAGAATTTTATAAAAAATTAATCACCGACCACAGTGATAATTAAAAGTGCAGTAAAAGTTAACAGACTTCATTTATCGTTTCAATATATCTATTACCGATAAACTCCGAATTAAATATTTTAAACTCCCCTGCTTCACTAAGTCTTTTAATATTCTGTCTATAAGATTCACTATTATTAATCAAATCAATAATCCCATCTGCTATCGAATCGGTGGACATTGGATCTACACCCACACCAACACCATCAAAAAAACCATCAAAACCTAAATAACCAGTAGAGTACATTATCGGTGTTCCATTCAACAGGGACTCTGCATAAACCAATCCAAAAGATTCGCTGATGCTTGGAAGTAAAAATGCCTCAGCTTTTCTATAATATGAATCAATTTGATCATTTTCTACATTGCCAGTGAATGTTACCTTATCGACTAAATTTAAATTTCTCACCCATTTTTCAATTTCAGCTTTGTAATCACCGTCCCCCACAACCGTTAACTTTACATCATAATTTTTAACTTGACTGAAGGCTACCAATAAATTTTTAATATTTTTTCTTTTTACAATTCTTTTATTCATCTTCAGTACTGTAATAAAATGTTTTCCTTGTACATTTTCATTTATATTTACATTCAACTTTCTTTCAACAATATTAGGCATAAACACAGTTTTAGGTTCTATATTCTCCGCGAAGAATTTCTCACCAAACAACATTTTCATTCTAACAAGTATTTCGGGAATTAGATAAAACATTTTTTCACATCTTTCAATCACAGGTTTAAATGTAGCAATAGCTCCCGGTTTTCTATTTAAAACCATTGTATCAGTTTGTCTTAATGTCACAACAAGAGGAAGATTATATTTAAGAGATAATTTATACCCTACCAAACCTTCAAATGATAGTTTATGGGAATGAATTATGTCAAACTGAGATATATTAAAATTATTCTCATTAGCTTTTGTGAGAAAATCGTAAACCCGGCGTTGACTCCAATTCATAAATAAACCATATGGAAAACCGAAGACATTTATTTTAAGATGATTAGGAGATATTAACTTGATGAGTTCGTTCTTAGGATTCGGAACCCTGGCCAGATCAATTGTAAATGTATCAAAACTAGATTTACTAAGAGTAATTAATTTACCAATGGCTGGAGTTACTTTTCTATCGTATCTATCTCTTAAATCATAAGAAATATGTAATATTTTTTTCATTTGTTTTTTTAGATCGAGCTAATTCAATTTAAAATATTGTATAAACCAATTTCAATAAATTATACTTGAAAGTAGCTTATTAAATTTTTTATTGAGAATTCTGATAACAACCAATATCCCAATTTCCATTTTTTGGTCTTTCCATCCCATTTTTATCAATATTAAAAAGCACTCCTAAATTGATTCCGTTCTTTATTGCAGGAGAATCATTTAATAATTTTAAGTTACTGAATGGATTCATAAACAAAGGATTTTTTCTATCAATTCCATGCAATTCTGCACCTAAGTTCTGCATTTGATTCATGGATTTTGATCCTTCAAATTTAATAATCTTATCCCCCTTAATGCCATTATTTTGTCCATATAAATTATAATCAAATCTCGTCCAATCATCCAATGGTACCCTAATGTACACCTGCCCTGTCCCGGCAGGAATACTATAAAAAATATTATTTTTTATTCGTGCATCTTTATCTTCTATTTTGAAAAGATTTACTGTACCTCCACCAATAAATATATTGTTATAAATATACCAGGTACCAGCCACATCAGATATCTTACCATTGCCATAACTAAATACATTATTACCACTATTTTTGAAATTAGGCGCATAGACAATGTTATTATAAAACAAACCCTTCCCAATCAAATTAGCACCCATAATACCGTTGCATTTATTGTTATTATCCGAATCTGTTAAGTTATTTATATTATTATTTGCAATAGTGATATTATTAATATTATGAACAAATTGTATCCCATCTGTGTGTGGACCTTTAATTCTTGAGGTAACAGTGAGAGTATTATTTAATATAAATAGGTTGTTACAATATTGAGCATAAATAACATCTGTTTGATGCTCGGTAGGATAAGATGTTGTTAATGTGCAGTAACGAATAAATACACTATCCACTGTGGAATCAAATTCAGACTTTGAATAACCGTTTATTGATATCGCACCTTGTTTATAAAAATTTAGTACTTTCAGACTATCAAGAAATATTACATTAATATCACCGGTTTTTGCACCTCTTATGGAAACACCATGCGAAACATTTTTAAGTTCAATGTTTGCAATTCTTAAATAACTTTTTTTATTAATTATGATCCCATCATCCGGAACATCAATTATTACTTTGCCGTTATGCATCGGATCCACTCCATTTCTTATAGTAAACAATTCTTCCGCATTACCTTCAGCTCCGACCGTTAAAGTTTCATTATACACAGTACTATCCTTACCTCCAGAGATGAATAGTACATCACCAGCTTTTAACTTAGACCATTCTATTTCGGTAAAACTATTCCATGCATTTTCCCAGGAAGTACCGGAGTTAGTTCCATCAGCATTTTTATCTACATAATATTTTTTCGTTACAATACCTGTATTCGAAGAACAAGAAGAAATTATTACAAAAATCCATAGTACGAAAGAATGTGTAATTACCATTTCTAATTCTCCTGAAATTAACAGTTTATGATAAGTTCGTAATATTTAGTCTTCATCAAAATCAATTATAATTATATCATTTATAACCTGAAAAATGGAATCCTAATGAAGCAGATATATGACCCAAATTAGAAAAAATTTTCAACAACCACTTGATCCTCAGCCCAATTACTGGTAGACAAATTATAACCATAAAAGCACTTATAATTAAATAGATGGTTGCTTTCGATAATAAATAAATTCTTTTAATCAATTTTGTTTCTGCAAATTCAATCATTCTCCGTGTTGATGCATTACCTGTTTGATATGATTTTTTTATCAGCCATTTAACTCTTGTTCGATCTGGAGGTATAATTTCTCTTACAATTGCTTCACGGCTAGAAATTAATTTTGCACCACCTTTTCTTAATTTATAAAATAAATGAGTATCCTCACCGCCTGTTAAACCATATTCAGGACTAAATGGACCAGGTTCATTTTTTAACAAGTTAGCCTTAACAATACAATTACTCGTCGCTACGGATGTGGCTAATTTACCTGTAGGAGGTGATTTTTTGTTAAAAAAATCGCCTGCTTTAATCCAATTAGGAGTATTCTCAGGAAATTCAGGAACCACGCGTCCGAATACCCCGTCAGCTTCAAATGTTTTAATTGCTTTCAAATGTTCATTGATCCAATTTACATCAGCGGTTTCATCATCATCAATAAATAAAAGATATTCTCCCTGTGCATTTTTTACACTAACATTTCTGGTAAGACTAATATTTTATTTTGGTTGACTATGATATTCCAGCCTAATCTTATCGTCACTTCTGAATTCCTGAATGATTTCTTCCGCACTTTTCTCTATATCATTATCTACAACTACGATTTGTAAGGTAATATTTTGTGGTAAGTTTTGTGCATATATGCTCTTCAACAAATTTCTGAGTAATTGTTTCCTTTTATATGTAGCTATACAAATAGAACACGTCATATTAGAATGGAATAAACTAATTAATATTAAAGCGGTTGTGTTTTGTCAAAAATAGAATCTGATCACTGATAATTTGAGATACTCAATTAGATAATATACTTCACATTTATCCAACGGAGAATATTTTATTATTGGGGTGCAGTTCTAATTTCGGGTTCGGCATCACGTTGTTCCTTTTTTAATATATTTACAAAAAGTGCAAGATATGAATAAATAAACATGAGTGTCATCATCCCTCCCGGACTAAACAATACGGTTTCTGTAATATTTTCCATTAATGCAATTATAATAAACCACATCCAAAATGTTTTTTCTTTATATCTTACCAGATTTACGAAATAATTAATTACAATTGCAAAAAAACTAATCAAACCAATGATACCAATTTCATTTAATGTATCAATATAACCATTATGACTCTGCCGGGGCAGCCAAATATAAGTTTCATATATTTTTAAAATTTTAGGACTAGTTGTTATCCAAAATCCTTTGTATCCGACACCAAACCATACGTGCTTATTTATTTCCTCCATTATCATTGCCCATATATCAGTTCTTCCCGTGAGAGTTAAATTTTTCCCCGCCAAGGCGAATATCGAAGCTATTATTTCTTGTGAGTAAAAATATGTAAAGACCGCTAAAAATCCGGCACATATTAAAAATAGAAATGTCATCGTTCGTCTGATACCCAAAGGTTGAAAAAGTTTATCAACTACAAATAAAACCCATACTAATATTACAAACAGGAATGCAGAGACGGATGTTATACTGTTTGCTCCAACCAACAGGAAAAGAGATACCATCAACATAAACAAATTGTACACCTGTAATTTTGCACTTTTATCTTTAGATAATGCGTATATCCAAATTACTGTGCTAATTAAACTATTTTTACCAAGCGTGTTCTTATTATTTGCCAATCCCTGCCACTCATGAAATTGTCTGCTAATTGCCCCCGGCACAGTATAGATAGAAATCAATGAAACTAACATATAGATGCTAAAAAAA
>JARRKK010000120.1:0-7003 GCA_037388105.1 Ignavibacteriaceae bacterium
TGTTGAAATTGGTTCCTCATAGCCAATTGAAAAGAAAATTAGAAATAAACAAGAATAAATTGTTATAAATCATTCCTGACCGGTTAAGATATCTTCAAGAAGTTGACGATTTACATAATTTTCAATCCGGAAAGATTTGGCAAGTGCAATCAGTTCTTCATCCGACAATCCATTAAACAAATTACAATATTCCGGCACAAGTGCTTCAGCAATCAGGATATGCCTGACCAGAAGGGCTATGTGTCTTTCCTGACCGCTTGGATAGGGATTATAATCGGGAAATTCTTTTTTAAATAGTTCTTCAATTGGTTCCATTTCCTGCCGAATATTTTTATCGGATGATCCCCAGGCATCAGCGCCAAGGTAATCTTTCTTTTTCAGAAATGAAGAAACCAGCTTCATATAAGGTGTATCGTTCTTTTGGTGTATAATTGCCTGCAAGCCCAAATCCTTATACAGCCAAATGCACCAGCTTACTTTGTATTTGTTGTAATATGCCAGCTGATCTTTCAGTACCCGATAACGGGTTTCATCTTTTTCAGGATCATTGGTATAAACCGGACCGAATTCACCCACCCAGATAGGTACTTTATTCTTAAGCATAAATTCAGATTTTGCAAGGAACTCCTTCTCAAGAGTATTCTTGTCATAATATTTACCATTGATTTCACCGGGGTAATTTCCGGTAAACCCGGGACGGGCATAATCGTGATTTGTATATACAACATTATCCCAGACTTCCGTAAAACTACTGAAGTCTTTAGCGTAACGATCACCTTCAATGAACATAATGTGGTTCGGATCAACCTTCTTTATCGCATCATAAAGGCGTTTATAATAGGGAAACACTTTCTCACCTGTAGGATCTGCCGGTTCATTTATTAAATCATAACCCGCAACCCACGGCTGTTCTTTATAATGATCCGCAATAACTTCCCACAGGTGCAATGCTCTGTCCTGGAAATCTTTGTAAACCCAGAAGAACGCTTTTTGAGTTGGATTGTCGCTGTGCCAGTGTTGATTTTGACAACCAGGAAGAGCATGCAGATCGATAATAGTATAGATTTGATGTTTTGCACACAGATCAATAACATTATCAAGATATTTAAATGCATCTTCTTTAATTAATCCAGGATTCATATCATCTTCGAAAAGATGGTAATTTATAGGAATGCGGACCAGGTTTAATCCAAGACTGTGTATATATTCCGCATCTGCTTCTGCGAAATAACTTTTTAGAAAATTATCGAAGTAAAGATCATATTTCTTTTTGCCCAGCACCTTCAGCAAACCTTCTCTCATTGTTTCTTCATTGGATGGATAACCATCAATGAAATTTTCCATATGCAGCATACCACCCAATCCAAAGCCACGCAGAATAATGGTTTCGCCTTTTTGATTGACTATTTGATCACCTGAAACTTTTAACAGGTTTTCGTTTTCTGATTGTTCATTATTCATTTTTTCAACTCCGGAAAAAGAAAAATTAAAAAGTATTATAAAGAAGATTGAAAGCAGATGAAAAAATCTGTGCTTCATTTTCGTTTTCAAATTAGTGAGGTGCAATTCATTCATTTTAATCTCCATAATTTTCTATGTTCTATTTACCTTGCATTTCAGGTGTAATGATCCTGTAATTTCCACTTAAGTGCATTAAGCTAAACAGGTATAAAAGTCCGTCATAATATGGATCAAAATACCCATCTTTGTATGGTTCCAGTTTACCATTCCATACCGCATCAACGAACTTCCAGCTTTTAGCCTGAGTTCCCATCAGAGAAGCAGCTGCAGTAGTTGAAACAAATCCCAAAGAATGACGCAATGTTTGATAGCCACCCGCCGGGAGGATCCATTCCGGAAGTGTCCCATCTATATTGTACTGATCTTCAAATGTGTCTATCCCTCTACAGAAAAGAAAATTTTGAATTCTCTTACAGTAATCCTGCTGCCATTCTTTATCTTTCGCAAACCAGGAATAATCCATTGCTATGTTCATTGGAACTCTCCAGGAATCAAAACGAAAAGCTACTTTAAAGCGTCTGAAACTACGGGGAGCTCCGCTGAATTCAGCAATATCCGGATTTAAGCCAGTTGGGGAAGAACAAGCTCTATGCAAAAAAACACGTGCAGTATCAGCGCAATCCCTGTAAAATTGTTCGTAACCGTCATTAGCATATTCAGCCCAAACCTCAAAAAATGCAGGTAAAAAATAAGAAGGATCAGTCCAGTTATAACCTGAGCTGTCCGGGACGAAAGTTATCTTTTTTTGTTCAACATTGATAACATTTGTTTGTTTGCCTGTACCATCTTTACTCCACATTGCATCGAGAATTCTTCTTGCTTCTGCATAATAATTAATCCCGGTTTCATTTCCCCAGCGGTTTGAGGCAAATAACAGGTCGGTTATAAAATAAAGTTCACCGTCTGATCCAGATCCCTCAGAATTATGTTCACCGCTTTTGGGTTTTACGCTCCAGGCAAAATAAGCGTCCCGCGGACCGCCCCGGTGCTGCATATATTTTTTTGCCCACCGCCACATACGGTCAAAAACATCTTTTTTATTTAATTGTACCTCTATCATCATGCCATATGACATACCTTCGGTTCTAACGTCATGATTCTTTATATCGGAAAGGTAAGCCATAGAATCTTCCACTTCAAAATAAACTCTTCCAGGTCCTTCAAAAACATCGTAGTAAGCTTTGACTAACTTCTTGTCAATATCTTCCTGTTTATAACCCGCATCTAAAAAAACATTCCGGTATTGACCGATTTCCCATGCACCATCATCCCAGGGTTTCATTTTTCCACGTGGATCGTTTATATCTTTATCACAATCATCAATGTTTATTAATCCAAATGAAATAAAACGTAATGTGAAGAGCGTAAGAAGGTAAACAGACTTTTTCATATTTAATATCACTTTTTAAATATGTATAACGTGTGGAATCGAATTTTATTCCGAAATGTTACATAAGAACTGTAGTAAAATATTTAATTTATGTATATATATCTTTTTTGTTAAGAGAAGATTATACAGATGTAGGATCGAAATACATTTCTTAAATTCACCAAATTATGTAATAATAATACAAGGGAAATTCCCATGTTGGCTTAAGAGTTTGTTGGCACACCTACTTACGCTTGGTATTACCTGCATAAAAAGACTATCCATTTTGCTGATTTTGGATCGAATCCTCCAACAGATGACGGATATAAGAAAATTCCTGCTTTAAACTTTTCTTGACTAAAATCGTTTACAATATCAAGATTAGCAATCGCGGACCATACAGTATCACCCTTCAATTCAAGTTTATCTATATCTGATTCTAAAAAGTATTCGAAGATTTCTAAAAAGTCCGGTTTCGGAACAGTGTTACTAACTATTTTAAAGGTATCGGCAGGTAAAAAGTAGGATGGATAAGTAATTGAACCAGCTCCACGCCAAATGACGGTTGCTGTGAATAAAGTATCATCTTTTTGTGAGTACATAAAAGTAATGCCACCAAAATCCAAAGGTTCTTGAACATAAATATCAAATGGTAAATTTGATTCATCTTTGTTGAATATTTCATAATTAGTAAAATGTCCACCCTCAAGAGTGTATGTTTCATAATCAAGCAGCAATATAGCAAAGTTCATCGTCTCCGATTTTAACTGCCAGGAATATGAATATGTTGAATATGGTTCAGTTGATTTTTCATTACAAGCAAAAACAAAAAAGAGAAGGAGAAATAGAAAGCTGCTAAATATTATTTGAGTTTTCATTTTTTCATCCCGCTCGTACAAAAATTTTTTTAATGACTGCTTAGCAAGATAATTATCACATAAATGAGTCGCCAGCTAACACCACAATTTTGGTATTTCTGTTTTTGTGTATAGGACTATGCCTATGATTTGATAGTTTTCCTGCTTTGAATATCAGATTTCTATTATTTCTACTTATTGCCGGCTATGGCAATGTCAACATCTCTCACAACCTCATCACGAATGAGAGCCCAGTGAAACAAATTGTTTTTATTAGCTGTGAAAAAATTATTGTTATAGTGAGTTAACGGCATATCTTTATAAATTGGTCGTGTAATTTCGATTACCTTATCCCAGTACCCAAGAGCTTTTTTCAAATGTTGAATAGCTTCATCCTGTAACCGTCTTTGCAACCTGTAAGTTTCCAGTGCGATAGCACCTCTCAGCTTTTCTGCCAGGTGCAGACCTAAATATGCCCAGATTTTTACATCAGCTACTTCATACATAAGCGAGGCATTTCCCGATACGTCTATATTCTCAACCAGGCGAAGCGCTTCGCGGTTATCGCTTTCCAGCATATCAGCTAGCTTAACCGGCGTAACACGATCATCTCCGAAAGTTTTACCTTTTAAGGTTTTTTCCACGTAGTCTTTTACAGATACATATTCCGGAGCCATAGTCGACTGATCAATCAATCGATTAACGGAAATGTATTTTGTGGTATCACCCTGCAGAGCGAGAAAGCCTTCACTGTAAAGCGTGAAATCCCATTTCGAATCGTAGAGACAAGCGAGACGTAATTGTGTATTCGAAGCAAGTGCATATGCTTTCAGTAAATTATTGCCTTTCGAACCATAACGTCTGTTAAATTCAGCCTGAAATACTTCATCAGGAGTTTCAGGATCATATAGTAATCTTCCCCAAAGTTTATAAAACAACCACTGTCTTTGAAATGCCCATTTCCAATCGACAGGTTCTTTAACAGCAGTAAAATAATCCAGAGCGGGTATGTAAGTTTCGGAGCCGATGAAGTATCCGCCGACGTAATCTTCCTGACAATTTTCAGTAATGTGTTTACGAATAAAACCAGGTACGCCCCAGCGCAGAGCAAAAAAGTCCTCGTTGCGAACTGTCCAGACAATTTTATAATTCTTCGGTTCCGGTTTAAAATAGGTATCCCCCAGCTTTCCGCCGTGAACCTTCACAAGCTCCGGTGTTGAATGACCATGCGACCAGTTAAATTTAATTGGAGTCCAGATCGGTCCTTCAAAACTATTTCCAAGATTCTCCATAGCAGCACGGGTCACTTCTTCTACGTTCTTGCTAACGCCCGGATCTGAACTGGTACCTGAAGAAAAAGGTACACGGTGTATCAACTTCACAGGACGACCTGCTTCGAGCATACCCTTAATGATTACATCATCAACCCACTTTTGACGCTGCAAAGGTGTCATGCCCGCCATACCTTCTCCGTGGGAAACACCGATACCATCCAGATTGGGATATTCCTGTAAAACCTGTTTTACACACTCACGCATATAACGGCGAACAATTTCCGACGTATCTCCCTTTACAAAGTAATGTGGATAATAATTTTCTATTGCAACATTATGAGCCTCGGCAAATTGTTTGCTGACAAATATATTCCAGTGAACGACATAGGTATCGAGTCCGCGTTCCTTAGCCATCCGGAATATTTCGTGATACAATTGCTGCCATTCTACCATTTCTTTATCAGACCACGGACTCGCTTCCGGAAAATGTTTTGGCTTAATCATGAAAGTGTAAGGATCTAAATTCCACAGGCTGATAACATTAAAACGGTTTTCAACCATCATATCAAGAAATGCTTCCCAGAATTTTAGATCGCACACAGTTTCATAATGTTGATCAAGCGCAGAACTGGGACGGTAGGTATGCCAGGGTAAATTAAATTTAATACCCCTGAATTCAAGTCTGGGTTTATCGTTTTCGAATTTTATGTCTTCCAGGGGAACTCCGTTTTTCAAATGCTCGACTAATGCCAGCGCCCCATAGATCAATCCGCGATTATCACCACCGTAAATAGTAATAAACTTACCTTCTGGAATAATTGAAAATGTTTCAGCACCAAGTTGACCCGAATCTACATCGAGGCTAATGAGAAAATCATAATTAGTGTTGGCATCTGCAACAGTATACTTTTTTTCAACAAGTGCTTCTGATAATTTCCGGCTGGCGTATTCGATCTGAGGTACATCTTTTTCATATTTGAGAAAAACATTTGTTGAAAAAGCTGTTCCTGAAAAAAAGCAAAAAATGGTAACAAAAAGGGCAATTATTTTTTGCATAATTAAAATTTGTAATTATCTAAATATTCAATATCCAAATTATCAGGTAGTACACCAATTGTTATAATAAAAAAAGTCAGTGCTTTTGTTCCCGGTTCCAGGTGACCACCAATGACGCTGTTTTCATCAGACAACGTTATGTGAGCATGAACGCGTCCATTCAAAATATAGCCCTGTACAGAAATTAAGTCCTTTGGAACTGATGCTTTTGGGAATTCTTCAGCCGGAGGTAAATTCTTGTCGCTAACTACATGATAATGGTAATCTGTTACAGAACCAATTCCGGCAAGAATGACTGCATTTTTAATATTGTTTTCCTTTATTGCTTCATTTAATCCTTTTAGCATGTCAGTACCGGACCGCATTCGAACAATTTCAATCCGATCGAATTCAGAAGTTACAACATGAACATCCGGTATTTTTTCTTGTGAGTAGCACATTGTTCCTAATAAAAACCAAATGAAAAAGTGTGAAATTTTTAACATTGCAAAATTTCCTTATTGTTATATCTATTCGGAATATATTACCATGCTTATTTTTTATCATAAGCACGATTACGTTAATTAGTTATTTTGTACCAGCCTACTTTCTGTTACTACTTCCTCAGCGAACCCCACCTGCTGCGTTTGTAAGCAGAACATTAGAAAATAATGCTGTATCGGTTTTGTCTGGTAAGTGCGAACAAAAACCAATTCCTACATAGAATGGTTCATTAAAATTTAATTCTATTGGAGCGCCAAACTGGTGCATATCCTCTCCATCAAGGCTAACAAAAAGTGCAAAGGAATCACCACGTTTTTCGATACCTATACGTACAGCAATATTAGTGACAAGATCATCCGGCGAATCGCCACCTGGAATTGCACCCCGACTACCGATTCGATACTCCATATCTTTAATTCTCTCACCTTTTTCGGGGCGCCACG
>JARRKK010000121.1:0-14377 GCA_037388105.1 Ignavibacteriaceae bacterium
GATAAGGAAATACATCTTGTGGATATCTATCGCTATTATTTCCCAAATGATATGGGTTTAATTGGTAAAGCTGGTTTTATAACAGGTAAGATAGCAGAATTTTTATTCGATGATCCGCGCGAATCGAACACGGAAGGCGGAGTATTTCCTGCAATCTTTGGTACAGTGATGATGGTAATTTTAATGAGTTTGGCTGCAGTACCATTTGGAATTATTGCGGCACTATACCTACGTGAATATGCAAAACAGGGTGCTTTTGTAAGAACAGTAAGGATAGCAGTTAATAACCTGGCTGGGGTGCCTTCAATTGTATTCGGTGTTTTCGGGTTAGGCTTTTTTATCTATTTTGTTGGTGGAACGATTGATCAGTTATTTTATCCTGAAGTTTTACCTACACCTACTTGGGGAACAGGTGGTATTCTTTGGGCATCATTAACTCTTGCACTTTTAACTGTCCCGGTTGTTGTAGTTTCTACAGAGGAAGCACTTGCTTCAATTCCAAGAGGAATTCGTGAGGCATCACTTGCATTAGGAAGTACAAAGTGGCAAACTATCAGAAGAATAGTTTTGCCTGCAGCTGCCCCCGGTGTGCTGACAGGAGTGATACTGGCTATGGCACGAGGAGCTGGAGAGGTGGCACCTTTGATGATAACCGGAGTTGTGAAGTTAGCTCCAAATCTTCCATTAGATTCGTATTTCCCGTTTTTCCACTTAGACCGAAAGTTTATGCATTTAGGATTTCATATTTATGATGTTGGTTTTCAATCTCCGAATGTTGAGGCAGCATTGCCTATGGTATATATGACAACTTTGCTATTAATTTTTATCGTTGTCCTGATGAATGTATCTGCTATGACAATGAGAACCAGACTAAGAAAAAAATATAAAGCCTCCACATTTTGATATAAAATAGGAATTAGCAGTTTGAATAATGTTTTGGAAAATACTGATTTGAATAGTTCGCCTGACTCCGGTACTCAAAAAGATCATGTTAAGAAAATTATTGTTGAGGGAATGAACTTTTATTATGGTGAGAGCAGGGCCTTAAAAAATGTCAATATGGAAATAGCTCCAAACAGAGTCACGGCACTTATTGGCCCTTCTGGTTGTGGAAAATCAACTTTCCTGAGAACTTTAAACAGAATGAATGATTTGATTGACAATATCCGTGTTGAAGGAAATATAATTCTTGGTGGAGAAGATATTTATAAAGGTAATATAGATGTTGTGAACCTTCGAAAAAAAGTTGGAATGATATTTCAAAAATCAAATCTCGGATAAAAAATCAATGGATGAAGCCGTGGAATTAGCATTAAAACAAAGCGCATTATGGGATGAAGTAAAAGACAGGTTAAACGAATCGGCCCTTGGTTTATCAGGTGGTCAGCAGCAAAGACTGTGTATTGCGAGAGCCTTGGCTATTCAGCCAGAAATTTTGTTAATGGATGAACCAGCAAGTGCACTAGATCCGATCTCAACTGCAAAAATTGAAGAACTCATTAACCAATTAAAGAATAATTTTACAATCGTCATTGTAACTCACAATATGCAGCAGGCTGCCAGAGTTAGTGATTACACAGCATTCTTTTACTTAGGGGAATTGATAGAATACGACAGAACTACAAAGATATTTACTAATCCTTCAAAAAAACAAACTGAAGATTATATTTCAGGTAGATTTGGTTAAAATTCCGATAACACGTTCTGGTAACTATAGAGTGCTCCTGAATTCACTGGATTAATTGTATCAGTTGTGGATAAAACTAATATTGAATATTTTTAAAGCTCTATAAATGTTATACGATATTGAATATCCGAACTGAATAGAGACGTTATTATTATAACAATTTAAAACTGGATAATTAATGGAAAGATTAATAGATACTCAGCTAATCAAGCTTAAAAAGAGATTGATAAAGATGGGTAGTCTTGTTGAGGAACAAATTGAAGGTGCAATCCGGTCAGTAGATACTGAGGATCTTGAGCTTGCAGAAAAAGTCATTCAAGGGGATCAAAAAGTTGATAAATTTGACAGAAAGATTGAAAAAACCTGTCAGAAAGTTCTCGCATTAAATCAGCCTGTTGCAATGGATCTGAGACTATTAATGTCTGCGATGTCTCTCGATATGAATTTGGAGAGGATGGGTGATAATGCTGTTAGTATTGCACAATTTATTTTAGAAATGAAAAAGAAACCTTCTTTCTTTTCCCAGACTAAATTTAATGAAATGTCTCAACTGGCAAAAAAATTAGTTAAAAACTCAATAGATTCTTTCGTTGATTATAATGCAAATTATGCCAAACAGGTCATTGAGTTGGATTCTTCTATGGATAATCTTAATGAAACAAATCGGCAGATAATTATTGACATTATGAAACAAGATGTTAATAATGTTGAAGCAGGAGTTGCGATGCTAGGTATTTCAAGGATGATGGAAAGATTGGGTGACTTATCAAAAAACATTGCAGAGGATGTTATTTTTATTGTGGAAGCAAATCTGATAAAGCATAAATACGAAAAATATTTATTTGCTGATGATGATGAGGAAGATGAATCAAGTGAGGAATAGATTATTTTTCAGATGATGGTTACTAAGCTTATTTACTGTTTAAACAATTAAGATTTAATCCTATATTTTAACCAACTCCCCGTTGTACGGATTAAATTGTAAGTTAATGAGAAATACTTTATTACAAAACCAAACGGTTGTCACATCTCTGTTTAGTTTACATTTCTTAATTCAATAAAGTTTCCAGGCGATAAATTTTACTTTCCTATGTTTACAATTCTTTTACAACTAAGCTTTATGAAAAAAGTTTTATTCTATTTAACAAATAGACGAGTCACTCTCCACTATGTGGAATATGATTTTCCGGATTAACTGTCAGCAATTATTCTATTGTAAAAAATAATTCTATAAAAGTAAAATTACCTAGACTGGAAAGAGTTAATTAATTAGTTGTAATTTTTTTCTTTGCATCATCTATCAAATCTGAAGCTTTTTTCTTTCCTTCATCTAGTATTACAGTGGCTTTCTTCTTACCCTCTTTAATAATCTTCTCAGTTCTTTCTTTACCAGCTTCATAAAATTCTTCAGCCTCATCAATCAGGTTTTCAGTCGTATCACCGATTTTCCTTCTAAGTTTTTTACCACTGGTTGGTGCATACAATAATGCAAAAATAGTTCCAATAATTCCACCAGTAACAAATCCAGCGAAATATGTTCTGAATTTATCCATATCGTCCATGATTACTCTCCTTTTAAAATAATTAATTCAATGTACAAAAAATTTATAAAAAGTTAAGAAAGAAGCAACTGCAATAATTAATATCGTCAAAAGCAAGATCCATTCAAAAGCAATAATCATGTATTAACAGCATTCGGTAAGAATAAGGTAAGAACACGGGCAACAATTATTACTAACAAACATCCAATTACATTATACCACAAAAATGGTATGCTTGTAAAAAGATAACAATAAAGTACTACTATCTCAGCAATTAATGCAGAATAAAAAGTAGCATTTCCGCTTATTTTCTTTAAATAGAATGCGACGAGAAATATCCCTAATATGGTACCGTAAACAAGTGATCCTAAAATATTGACTGCTTCAACTAAAGATCCAAGCTCACTTGCAAACAATGCAAAGATAATTGCGTAAATACCCCATAACACAGTTGATAGTTTTGATATTTTTAAGTAGTGCTCATCCTTCTCATCTTTTCTAATCATCCTCTTATAAATATCAATTACTGTTGTTGAGGCCAGCGCATTTAGCTCCGCTGATGTTGAAGACATTGAAGCAGAAAGTGCAGCTGCCAAAACTAATCCAACCAAACCAACTGGTAAAAAATTAATTATAAAGGTAATAAAGATAAAATTTGCATCACTCGTGTCTGCATCTGGATTAACGTCTTTTATCAAACTTATTGCATCCTCACGCACTTTTACAGCTTCATCATTTTTCCCCAAAACATCATTTACCTCTTTTGATATTTCCGTTTCTTTGTCGTTTTCAATTGCAACGAGCATCTCTCTGATTTCAGTTTGTTTTTCGGAATTTATTTTTTTGTATTCCTGTTCAAGTTCGAAGTATTCACTTGAATATATACTATTCTTTATATTTTGTTCTTCAACAGGATTAAAAAACATTGGCGGAGTAATGAATTGGTAAAAAACAAAAACCATAGCGCCGATAAATAAAATGATAAACTGCATTGGTAACTTTACAAGTCCATTTACCAGTAATCCCATACGGCTGTCTTTAACGGAACTTCCTGCTAAATACCGCTGAACTTGTGACTGATCAGTACCGAAATATGATAAACTTAAAAATGTGCCACCGATCAGCCCAGACCAGATTGTGTACCTATTGCTCAGATCAAAAGTAAAATCTATAGCATTCAGTTTACCCAATTTACCTGCAACATATGCCGCATCAATTATCGATATATCATCCGGCAATAAATAATAAATCACAATGAATGATGAAAACATTCCAGCAGTAATGATTACCATCTGGAAAATATGAGTTTTATTTACAGCATTTGTTCCACCAACGGTTGTATAGAGTATTACAGCAATTCCTATCAATATTATTGTTATATCTAACTGCCAACCTAATATCACAGATAAGATAAGCGCGGGGGCATAAATTGTAAATCCGGCAGCAAGACCTCGTTGTGATAAAAATAAAAGACTACTTAATGTACGGTTCTTAAGGTCAAATCTTTTCTCTAAATATTCATAAGCGGTGTAAACATTTAGTTTATTATACAGAGGGACAGCAGTTATTGAAAGTATAATCATCGCAATTGGTAAACCGAGATAAATTTGGACAAAGCGCATACCGTCAACATAAGCTTGACCCGGAGTAGACAGAAATGTGATACCACTGGCCTGTGTTGCCATAATAGAAAGCGTAATCGTTAACCAAGGAGTTTTTCTTCCGGCACGGATATATGAATCGATATCCTTTGTACCACGAGTTTTGATCACACCATAGATGACGACGAATGCAATGAACCCGGTCATTACAATCCAATCAACAACACTCACTCAAACACCTTCGTAAAAAGATAGAAAAGTATTATCAGGAAGAGTAAGTTCCCTAAAACGAAAGCATAAAGTTTGTTCCAGGTTTTTAGAATAGGCGGGGGAGGATCTTCGATAACAATATTATTATTTTGTTTAGTTTGCAACTGCACCTGCAGAAATTAAATTGACAAACAATCTGTATGCTCCGGGAACACCTGCCGGGAGTTCCCTGAAGAATGATAATCCTGTATAAATAAAAACTCCATCACCATAATTTGCGTAAAGCAATGAACCAAGTTTTGGTGATTCTCCGTTGTCATTCATTTCCAAAATTGGTACGAAGTTATCATCCCACTCATTGGGAAAATATAAGCCCCTTTCCTGGACCCAACCATCAAAATCATCCTGGGTAATTAAGTTAGGGTAATTTAATAGTTGATGATGAGGAGAAATAAAAATTACTGCTGCATCTTCTTCGGTAACACGATCTCTGGAGATATTAATTTTATATGGACCAGGTTCTGCATAAAGATCGCCTAAAGTATTGTACTGAACAATGAAAGTACCACCTTCTTTTACATATTCTAAAATAATATCTTGTAAAGCACCTATACCTGAAAATGTATTATAAGCTCTTATGCCTGCAACTATAACATCATAATTAAATAAATCATTTTTCGATAATATTTCCCCATCAATAATGTCTACATCAAAACCCAATTCACGAAGGTATTCAGGTTCTTTATCACCGGATCCCATTATATACCCTATCTTCCTAACAACTTTTTCACCAATGTCTAGTCGAACTAATTTTGCTTTAGCATCATCTATACTTGCATAAATCTCCGATTTGTTTTCTTTGGTTGGTGGATTAATTGTAAATATATATTGTTTTTCCTCAGTTTTTTTATTTAGTTCAAAATCGATCGATTCGGGTGAAACTTTCCAGTTATCTGGCACATTTAATTTTAATTTACCGGAAATCTTTTCATTAAAATTCTTAAGCGTAACTGTTAAATTTTTACTTTCGTGAGAAGGAAATAAATATAGATCCTTATCAAAATTAAAAGTTACCGGAGGAGCAATAACTAAAGGAGTATAAACCTCACCTTTAGTAGGATCATTTTCCCTGAAAAATACCGGAGTACTTAATATTAATGCTGTTTCATGGAATGATAATCTAAAATAAGCAACCAGAGGCGGACTACTTTCAGCTAATCCGATCAGCAGTTGATCATCGACCTGGTACATATCGTTGCTTGGTTCTTTAACAAGCCAATATGGTTGAGAAATAGAAATGTTCTGAGGTAGTATGATTTCTTTATCAAGACTTATAAAATTTCCTTTATTCAAATTTTTGCTAAGCAACGAATCATTTTGTTGATAACTAATATGCACACCTTCAAAAACAAAAGGTTGATCAGATCTGTTTACTATCCCTGTATTTACAATGAATTTACTGCCAGGTGTTAATATCTTTTCACTTGTAACAGCCTCAGTCCAAATTCCTGAGCAAGCGCGAATTAAGTTCAATATTTCTCTGCCTTTAATCTGTGTCCAATATCCATCGGGTAGGTTAATGATAGCCTTGTAAGATTCGACCAGGATTGGGACTATTTTTGAAGGATCCTCATCATGGAAATCATTAAGTGCTTGTTCCAGTAATTTTCTCACTTCGTCACTTCCATCAACACGATTCCATGTTACATCAATGCCTTCAAATAAATCATTAACTGCTCTTTCACCATCCATAAATTTAAAATAGTTAATATAATCTGCCCGCCAGCCAGAAGTACCAAAACCCTGACTTTTATGCATACTTCTGCTCTCTGCTGATATTTCAGTATAAGATTTACCCAAAAGTGGATTAAAGCTGCCTAAATTTATTGATATTAAAGTATCAGCATCGACATTCATATTTTCAAGAACCCTTAGCCAGGCATTCCAGTAAATCCTTTTTGGTTTCCAAATACCAACATATTTTAGCTGCTCAGGAAAAGCACTTGAATCGCCAGCCAAATTAAAAGCTTCCAAAGCTACAATCGCTGAGGCTGTGTGTTGTCCATGTCCCCCTTCACCAGTAGTAGGAAATCTTGTTATTATTACATCCGGTTTATACTTTCTTATTACCCACACAACATCAGATAGTATCTTTTCTTTGTCCCACTTCTGAAAAGTTTCTTCCGGTGATTTTGTATAACCGAAATCTACTGCGCGTGTAAAAAATTGGTCAGCTCCATCAATATTTCTCGCCTGCAATAATTCCTGAGTCCTTATAACCCCTAAAAGTTCAGCTTGTTCATTACCTATCAGATTCTGCCCGCCCCCTCCACGTGTTAAGGAAAGGTAGCCGGTCCTCAATAGTTTTTCATAAGAACAATATGTCAGAAACCCTGTATTTTCATCGTCCGGATGAGCACCTATGTATAACACGCTTCCAAGGACATTAAGTTTCTTTAAAGCAAGTTTGATCTCCGATGCACTATATGTTTTTTGAGGTTGAGAATAAACCAGAAATGGAGTAAAAAATATTAAGGAGGTTAATAATCGAAGAAGAACGAAGTTTTTAATAATAATCACTTTAAATACTTTGTAATATTAAATTGATGATAGAATGAGATTAAAAATGAGTGGAACGATAATAAAGTATATTATGTATAATTCCAATATATAAATGATGAATATAAGTATAACTGTTTTATTGGTAAAACATTTGATTTTTATCTAATGAGTGAACATCTGCACAGCAATTAAATTCCCTTATTGCTTATATTTACGAATATTATTTAATCTGTGAACTAGTTACCTCCAAATTGGAAAACTCAGTAATACAGGCAATTCAATCTCGTGAAACTATTTAGTCTAATATTAGCATTAATATCTCTTTTAATTTACGGTTGTACAAAAGAAAAAATTGAACCGACTGTGAACACACAAATTACTTCGGTAGAAATTCCCGATCAGGAGAGCTGGAATTCAACTGTATTTTTTTCTGATTCAGGAAAAACACGGGCTATTCTATATGCCGGAAATTTGAAAGTGTTTTCTAAAAGAAAGGAGACATTGCTTGAAGACAATATTAAAATAGATTTTTACAACGAGAATCAAATCAAAACCACAACGCTTACGGCAAAAAGGGGACGTGTTGATGAAGGGACAAATAATTTATTTGCTATTGATAGTGTCGTGGCAAAAAACGATAGCGGTGTTGTGATAAGAACAGATGAAATGATGTGGAGGAACAGTGATCAAAAAATTGTATCTGAAAAATTTGTGACTATCGATACTCCAACCGAAAAAATTGAAGGGTATGGCTTTGAATCTGATCGGCATCTTCGTCACTACATTATCTATAATATAACTTATATAACTAATCTTGATACTTTATAGTCATGTTTTTCCTTTACAGATTATTACTAACAACTATTTTACTTGCACCTTTGTTTTTTGCACAGGAAAAATCAGAGAAGATAACCGTTATTGGTGATAGTCTTGTTGGAAATGTAATTGCTGGTCAATCTATAAGAGAAGTATATGGTAATGTAATTTTAAAACAGGGGAATATTTTAGTCACCTGTAAAAAAGCTATACAATATATCGCAAATAATAATGCATTGTTAAGCGGGAATGTAATAGCGAGACAGGATAGTTTAACTATTATGACCGATGAAGGATTTTATTTTGGTAATGAACGTAAAACTAAGAGTACTGCCCGAATAACATTAGATGATCGAAAAATTATTTTGAAGGCTGATAGCGGTGAATACTTTTTTGATAAAGATAAAGCATTCTTTCAATCTAACGTAATTTTATATGATACGTCAACTACACTTTATTCTGATGAACTAACGTACTTTCAGAAAGAAAATAGAGCTGTTGCAGTGGGAAGAGTAAAAATTATCGGTTTAAATAATGAAATTACCGCAGATACATTAAAGCACTTAAGGAATAGCAAAATAAGTTTTGCCGATGGTAATGTGATGATCAAAAGCCTGAAAAATAACACAATTATTTATGGTGATCACTTAGAAGATTATCCTGAAAGAAAATACACATTAATTAATGAGAATCCTCTTTTACTGCAGGTTGATACAACCTATACTGTTAGAGGTGAATTTACGATCGATACGTTAGTAATTAAGGCAGATTTGATGGAGGCACTGAGGGACTCTGCAAACACTTTCAGAGCGATTGATTCGGTGAAGATAGTTAAAGGAGAGTTTGCATCAGTAAATGATTTCACACTATACTTACGTTCTTCTAACAAAATAATAACAGAAAAAGTAAATGATGAAAGTTCGCAACCAATTTTATGGTACGAAAATTCACAATTGACAGGGGATTCAATAACGATATATTTAGAAGAAAATAAAATAAAAGAATTGGATGTAGTCAGAAATTCGTTTATGTTATCACAAAATCAAAAGTATAAGGAAAGGTATGATCAAACATCTGCAAATGATATTAATTTATTTTTCTCTGGAAATAAAAATAAAAAGGCCAGGTTTATCGGAAGTGTTTTTAGTATCTACTATCTTTACGAGGGAGAAGTAGCCAATGGACTTACAAAATCGAGTGCCATGGATGCAACAATTATTTTTGAGGAAAACGAAGTTTTAGAGGTGCACTGGTATGGATCACCGGTTAATGAATATTATCCTGAAATCCAGGTAATCGGTAATGAAAGGGCATTTACATTACCAAAATTTAAATTCTATAAAAATAGACCTGTAAAAACAGAATTGTTGAATTTAATTGCTCAGTAAATTGTAGGAAAGGTTAAATTACAAAGCACCAATCATAAATAAATTTCAAAATCCAATGTTCAATTTAATATTTCAATGAGGTAGTGATTATGATAGTATGCTATCGCTTTGATTTGAAAATTGTTTATTGTTATATATTTGAGCTTCGTTATTTGATTATTGAGTTTAAAAATTCATTATTTAAGTACAAATTTAAAAAAATGGATAACGTAATTTAATAACAGGTTATGACATCAACATTAGAAAGTAAAGATTTAGTAAAAATATACAAGAAACGAAAAGTTGTTAATAAAGCATCTGTGAAGGTTTCTAAAGGAGAGATAGTCGGATTGTTAGGGCCAAACGGTGCAGGGAAAACAACTACTTTTTATATGATAATGGGAATGATAAAACCTGAATCGGGTGAAGTGTATTTGGATAATCAGGATATTACTAAAGTACCCATGTATAAAAGAGCAAAGATGGGGATAGGATACTTACCTCAGGAAAATTCTATTTTCAGAAAATTATCTGTTGAAGATAATCTGATGGCAGTTTTAGAATTTACTAATCTTAATGCCCAGGAAAAGAAAGAGAAATTAGAGCAGCTTTTAAGCGAGTTATCTATAGAAAATATCCGGAAGAGTAAAGGATACCAGTTAAGTGGCGGCGAAAGAAGAAGAACAGAGATTGCAAGAGCACTTGCAACTGACCCAAGTTTTATATTACTAGATGAGCCATTTGCAGGTGTGGATCCAATTGCCGTCGAAGACATTATGATCATTGTTGCAAATTTGAAGAATAAAGGTATTGGAATTTTAATAACCGACCACAATGTACATGAAACTTTAAGTATTGTTGATAAAGCATATATACTCATTAATGGAGTAATATTTAAATATGGCAGCGCTGACGATCTGGCTAACGATGAGGAAGTTAAAAAGTTATATCTTGGAGAGAAGTTTAAATTAGATAGGTATTAATAGCAGCTAACATTTTTCACGTTCTACAAATTACACTTCAACAAGTTTAGCGAAGTTCTCTTCCGCTAATTTTACATATTCAGGATAACCAACATCAATCCAGGTGGACTGTTCGTCAATAAATGCGCATATATTATTTTCCAATCCAATGTTCAGATATAGAGTGGCAATCGGAAATACATCTTTGTCCGGCATCAAGGAAAATATATTAGGATCAATGACGTGAATACCGCTAAAAGCATATTTGTTTAATGGAATATCGTCACTTATGATAATTTTTTTACCATTTCCCTCATTCATCCACCCACGTAATATATTATCTTTATTAAATAAAAAATATCTGTGCGTTTTTCTCTTTCTCACTACTACGGTTGCTATAGCATCTGAGTCTACATGAAAATCATACAATGTTTTTAAATTTAGATTTGAAACAATATCCACATTGTGTAATAAAAATGGTTCATCACCGGTAAGAAATCTTTCAGCATGTTTCAATCCACCTCCGGTATCGAGTAGTTCATCTTTTTCATAAGAAATAGAAATTTTTGCATCGAATTTATTTTGTTCAATATACTCTACAATCTGATCTGCCAGATGATGTACATTAATTACAATCTCATTAAAACCATAATTAATTAGTTTTTCAATTGCTATTTCGAGTAGAGTTTTATTATTTATTTTTATTAGTGCTTTGGGTGTGTTATTCGTAAATGGGCGCATCCTTGTTCCCAATCCTGCAGCAAGTATCATAGCTTTCAATTCAGTTAACCTTTTTTTCTAATTGTGTATGACGTATTTTAACTTTAACATCGAATGTTTGTTTTATATATTCTGCTAACTTCTCGGCGCAATAAACAGAACGATGCTGTCCTCCGGTACATCCAAAATTGACCATCAAGTGATTGAATCCTCTTTCACTATAATTATTAACTGAGCGTTTTACTAATGAGATGGTATCTGCTATAAAATCCTTTACATCATTTTGCGCTTCCAAAAATTCAATAACAGATTTATCTTTTCCGGTGAATGATTTAAATTCATCATATCTGCCGGGATTCTTTAAAGATCTGCAATCAAACACAAAACCGCCCCCATTACCCGAAAGATCACCCGGAATACCTGCTTTGTACGAAAAACTGTTTATGGAGACGATTAATTTGTCAGCTTCTTCAATCGTCGTTATCATTTTCAACAATTGATTTTGTGTAATGTTCATTAGTGCAGATTTAAGTTCATCCAGACCATCAGGTAGCAGGTTTTCCTTTAGTAAATGAGTAATATTATTAACAGAATATGGTATGCTTTTTAGAAAATGTGTTTTATTCTCATGAATTCCTCTAAATCCATACGCCCCCATTGCTTGCAGGATTCTTATAAGTACATAACCATAATAATATTTTAGGAATTCAGCTTCATTGATTTTTATATCTTCTTTAAGTCTTGAATAATAATATTTTAATAGCTTGCCTCTTACAGATTCCGGTATATTTGCTTTTGCATCATAAAGAAGTGAAGCAACGTCATATTGCAACGCTCCTTTTCTTCCTCCTTGATAATCAATAAAATACAGCTTATCATTTTTAATCATGATATTACGGGATTGAAAATCACGGTACATAAAAAAATCAGTGGTTGTAGAGAGCAGAAATTCTATTAAAGAGTTAAAATCATTCTCAAGTTTTTGTTCATTAAAAGGTGTTTGAGTCAACTTTAGAAAATAATACTTGAAGTAGTTTAAATCCCACATCATCGAACGTTTATCAAAACTGCTCCGCGGATAGCATACCGAGTAATCAAGACCTCTTGAGGCATGTATCTGAAATTTTATTAGTTCATTCAATGCAGATTTATAATATTCTATATGCTCGTCCTTCAGATCTCCATCTTTTCGGTTTTCGGATATAAATGAGAATAAATTTTCATTACCTAAATCTTCAATCAGGTATACATTATTTTTATTATCAAATAAATAAAGTTCAGGGACGCTTAGCTTTTGAGAAAATAATTGATCTTTAAAAATTCCACCTTTGAATACTGCTTTCCTTAACCTGCCTTCAAATATGAAATCTGCATTTTCCAAGACCTTTATCGATGCAGCATTACCCTCAAATACCCCGGCAAAAATTCTCCGTAAATCAAATTTGTTTAGTGCGTATCTTGTAAATGCAATCAATGCTTTAGTAGCAATCCCTTTGCCCCAAAATGGTTCTGCCAGCCAGTAACCTACTTCTGCTGAATACCTGTAAACGTCCGGTTGTAGCATTAAACCAATTCCTCCAATTAATTCCTCTTTTGTTGCGATTGCAAAGTTAAGCTCTGGATTCTGAATGCAAGTCAAATTTAACCATTTAGTCGCATCTTTTTCTGTGTAAGGAAATGGAAATGAGTCCCTTAAATGCTGTGAAACATTTTTATTGTTTGCGTATTTAGTTAATGCAAATTTATCTTTTAACTCGTAGCTTCTTATTTGATACTTGCCTAGATCAATTTGCATTTAAAAAAGTATTTCAGGATGTTATAAAATTATTATATTCAATGCAAGTTAATCATCCAATTAGGAAATGAGAAATGTTAAGAAAGTATGAAGAATTTACCAATCTCCACCAGGTCCGCCGAAAGCACCCTGGTCATTTCGGGAACCATTAACGTCATTATATTGAGGGTCTGGATTTCCTACATTAATGCAGGGAGATTGGGTGGAAAGGTGAAGGTTATCCGGGGAAACAAACAATGGATTCATCTCAGCAAAAGCTAGGAAATTGTACTGTTCCATTACATTCGAAGAATCTCCGGATATAATTGATAACCTTCGGTCGCCAGTAAATGAAAAATTATCGTAAAAAATATTATTTTGAATTTCAGTTGATAATGGGTCAGCTAATACAATACCACCGCCATAATTGTAACACGAGTTTCTATAGAAAGTATTATTAATAATTGCTGAAGTTGAGTTTTGTAAATAAATTGCTCCGCCATAAACCTCTGCATCATTATTTCGGAATATATTGTTCATCAACGAAACATCAGAATTAATAGCTGACAAGCCGCCGCCGTAGCGGGAATAATTTGTTTTGATAACGCAATTTTCAATTACTGCTTGTGAGTTGACTATCTCGATTGCACCGTTTGTATATTGATCATTAAAATCTTGAGCAACATGCTCGATAATGCAAAACTTAAACCTGGAATAAGTGTTCGGATTTGTGATTCTTATTCCATACCAGGTATCATCAAATGTACTACCGAAAGATCTAAAATCAATCATTAATTCCCTGGATCCTTCTGCTATTAGCATGCCGTCAACATTTAAAATGATATTATTCTCAAAATAAATAATTACTCCGGATTCTATCAATATGGTATCGTTTTGTTGAACATTTAGATCGTTTGTAACTAAAAATGGCGAATCGGTTAATGATAAAGTCCCTGATAAATTTCCACTTATCTCAGTATAATCACCACCCAAACCCGGATTTATTTGACTGTCTTCGGAAACAATATTCTCTCTGCATGAAATGCTAAGCGTTACAAGAGCAAGAATTATATATAATCTTTTAAAAAACATATTAATAATTTAAAAAACTAACTTTTTATATTCGTGGTAAAAAAG
>JARRKK010000122.1:0-6919 GCA_037388105.1 Ignavibacteriaceae bacterium
ATCCATCTCAATTATTCCTTTCAGTGAGATGGATGAAATATTATAGTCGTTATCGAGATTGATAGGTATTGAATCTGTAACAACAACGGTATTGTATTGATTTTGTGCAAAAATCACCGCTGAATATAGAAGAACGAACAATATGCATGATGATATAAAATCCGGTTTCAAACGAGGATATTGTTTTGTGAGTTTGAAATCTAATTTTATGAGTGACTTTTATCAAGTCTATATTAAAAAGAGGATAGAATTTGTGGGAATTATTTTATGAGATACTAATGCTGACTTAAGTAAATCCAATTTTAGGTTTTAAATAAAATTCGGTTGCTAAAATTTAAAACAAGTTACCAGATTGTTAAGGTGATCAAGAATCAGCCAGTGTCAATATCTACTCGTACCTCAATGCTTCTATTGGATCAAGATTCGCAGCTTTATATGCAGGATAAGTTCCAAAGATTAATCCAACAGTAATGCACATCGTGATTCCTATAATTACCCAATCAATTGGTATAGCTGATTGGGCATTTAAAAAACTACCGGCTAAATTTCCAATTCCAACACCAACAAAGATACCGATCAATCCCCCAAACACGCATAAGATAATTGCTTCAATAAGAAATTGTGTTAATATATTTGATCGCTTACCACCTATAGCTTTACGGATTCCTATTTCGCGTGTTCGTTCAGTTACCGAAACAAGCATAATATTCATAATTCCAATACCAGCTGCAAGCAATGCTATTAGCGAAACAACCAGCGCACCAGTTTTTATTGGTCCGGTTATATCATTTACCATTACTATCAAGGATTCATTACTAAATATTGAAAAATCATTTGGTTCACCGGGTTGTACCTTTCTTATTGTTCTGAAGTAGCCAATTGCAGCCTCTATAACGTCTTCGTACTCTTCAGTGCTGTATGCAGTAACCATTATATTAACACTCTCATTATATTTCCCATACATTGCCTGCCATGTTGTAATCGGTATTACAAGGTAGTTGTCTCTACTATCTCCAAACATTGAAGGTTGTCTTTCAAATACACCGATCACTTTTATAGGTCTATTATCAACCCGAACAGTCTGTCCTATCGGATTCATGTTTGGAAATATCTTATCTACAATATCCTGACCAAGGATGCAAACATTAGTAGAATTTTTTATATCCGCATCCCTAAGGTCTCTTCCATATTCTACTTTCCAGTTGTTTGTTTTAATTCCATCTAAAGTCTGACCGGAGAGACTTATATTAGGATTTGTTTCTCGGTTTCCATATTTGACAACTATTCCCATCCTCCATTGCTCTGCACCAACATATTTAGCTTCGGTAAGCAGCTCCTTCAATCTTCGAGCCTCATCAATTGTTATATCTTTTCTATTTCTCCAGCTTCTGTCCGAACCAGGACCACGTCCTTGTGTTCTATCAAATTTCTCGATTTGAAATGTATTCTTATTCAATAGCGATAAACCGTTCTCAATACTATTTTGAAGCATTGTGATTATTGTCATTATCACAATAATAGAAAATATTCCTACAACAATTCCTAGCACCGTAAGTGAAGTGCGAAGTTTATTGTTCAGGATTGATTGAAACGATATAGAAAACAATTGACTAAATTTCATTTACTCATACCTCAATGATTCTACCGGATCAAGTTTTGCTGCAGTATATGCCGGTGCAAATCCTGATACTAAGCCGGTAATTAATGAAACTACTATAGCTATAATTGCAGCGTCCATCTGCACTGAAGTTGGAATGAATTGATTTATCATCATACTAAGTAAAGCAGCTGCTAATAATCCTACCAATCCACCTACCAGGCAAATTGCGGATGATTCAAGTAGAAACTGTGCAAGTATAGCTCTCTTTTTTGCTCCTATGGCTTTTCGGAGTCCGATTTCTTTAGTTCTCTCTTTTACCGAAACAAACATAATATTCATTATCCCAATAGCACCAACAAAAAGAGACAACCCGGTAATAAACAAACCGGCAATCTGGATTACACCTACAACAGAATTATAGTTGTCCATCAATCCTTCCTGTTGATTGATTGAAAAGTCATTTTCTTCATCGTGTTTTAATCCGCGAATTTGCCTCATCACTCCCTCAGCTTCGGCTTTCGTTTCTTCTACCAAACCAGGATTTTGTGCCCTGACATTAATTGTTATTGTACCATGATGTCTTGCTTTAAAATTTTTAAAGATTGTTCCTATTGGTACAAATACCTGGTTATCCGGATTGAATGGGCCCAAAATAATGCTGCCTTGTTCATCTAATACCCCAACAACTTTATAATTTTTGCCACCTATCTTAATAATTTTATCCATAGCATCACCACGGGGAAATAAAGTATTTGCTATTTCACTACCAATAACTGCAACTTGTCGAGATGAGTTGCTTTCAATCTCACTGTAAAACCTCCCTTGCGAAAAAGTAAAATTTGTTGTCTTCACATAATCAGAATTAGAACCGTTAAGAAAAACCGATTCCACTCTTTTTTCTTCGAATTTAACTGTCTGTCTGGAACTCATAACAGGTGCAACTGCAAGTGGCAGTTTAGCCATTTGCTTGAATTTATTAAATTCCTTCATTTCAATATTCTTCCGATTACGCATTAGCCACCAATCCGTATTTGTAAACCATGCCCATTTATCAATGTACAGAACATCTGAACCTAAGGCACTTATTCCCTTCTGGAATGAGTTGTCAATTCCTTTTATTGCAGTAGACATTAATACGACAACTGTAATTCCAATAAAAATACCAAGCATTGTTAAAGCTGCTCTTATCTTATTCGCTCTTAATGCTCTAAAAGAGATGAAGAGCCCTTCTTTCATTTCTAACAAAAAATTTCTCATAATTACTTCTGCTTTTTTAATAAATTACTTGTAAATTAATTTATCAGCTAAAAATTTCAACATATTAATTTGTTCCGTTTTAAACCGAGTTTGGCACATATCTATTCTCAACCTCCACATCACTTTCTACCAAACCATCTTTCAACCGAATTATTCTTCCTGCATGCGCAGCAATATATTCTTCATGGGTAACAAGGATAATTGTATTTCCTTTTTCATGTAGTTCGTGGAAGAGCATCATTATTTCTTCACCCGTTTTCGAATCAAGATTTCCAGTAGGTTCATCGGCTAATATTATTGAAGGATCTGAAACTAATGCTCTCGCAACTGCAACTCTTTGTCTTTGCCCACCTGAAAGTTCATTAGGTTTATGATGAATTCTATCTTCCAAGCCAACATCTATTAAGGCTTTTCTTGCTTTTTCTCTTCTTTCAGAATAAGAAACGCCAGCGTAAATTAGTGGAAGTTCAACGTTGTGAAGTGCATCTGATCTTGCCAGTAAGTTAAAGGTTTGAAAAACAAATCCTATTTCTTTATTTCTGATTTTCGCCAATTCATTGTCGGTCATTTGGCTTACACTTTGTCCCTTGAAATCATATATGCCGGTTGTTGGTGTGTCCAGACATCCAAGCATATTCATCAAGGTAGATTTACCCGAACCCGAAGGACCCATAATAGCAAGGTATTCGTTTTTATCTATTCTTAAGGAAACATCACGTAGTGCATGTACTTCTTCAAATCCAACCTGATAAATTTTAGCAATATGTTCAATATTAATGATGTTCATTTTTATACCGTTCGCTTTATTAGATTAACCTTTTATTCTTTCGGAACCGCGTTTCTCCTCAATTCTAACTTTGGAACCATCTTGCAGTTCTCTTGAAATTGCGCGGTAACTACCCGATACAACCTCTTCACCCCCCTCAAGTCCACTCTTTATTTCAAGATAATCATCATCACTAATTCCCGTTTCCACAACTACCATTTTAACAGTACCATTATTCATAATGAATACAATTTCTTTTGGGTCTTTATTACGTCCATTTCCATCTATTTTTTTATTTCCATTTTCACCTTTAACCTCCGTAGAATCTTTTCCATTTTCATTGGGTACATCAGTTCTTGCAGTAACACTTTGTAAAGGAACACTTACAACATCAAAAACAGTTTCAGTTTCAATATTTGCATTGCAAGACATTCCAGGTCTGAGTTTCGGATCAACATCAATCATTTTTATTTTAACTTCAAAATTAACTACTTGCTCCTGTGTACCGAGTCCGGTTTGTTGTGCACTATTCCCAATTTGAGTAACTACACCTTTAAATTCATCCTTACCAAAAGCATCTACCTGCACATTGGCTGTATCTCCAACAGAAACCAACACTACATCATTCTCATCAACTTCAACAACAGCTTCCATATTATTTAGATTTGCAACTGTCATAATATTAGTTCCTTGACTAAAACCGCTTCCGAGCACCCTTTCACTTAATTCAACATTAAGTTGAGTAACAGTTCCGTCCAACGGGGAATATATAGTTGTTTTGTAAAGTGTTTCGAGTACCTCACGAAGCTGAGCTTTACTTTCAAGTACAACTGCAGCCGCTTGCTCACTAGATGCCACGGCTGTGTTGTAGTTGCTCTCCGCGATCTCTAATTCCGAGTCACTCGCCAATGCTTTAGAATGCAATTCCTTAACTCTTTCATACTCCAATGTCAATTGTTTTAGTTCCGCTTCTCTTATTCTTAAAGTTGCCTCAGAAGATTTTAGATTTGCCTCCAACCTTTCTTTCTGTGCCTTATACTGGTCCCCCTTTATGCGGATTAAAAGATCACCTTTCTTAACCTTATCACCTTCCTCTACCGGTAGTTCAATGATTTCCCCTGTAACTTCCGGTGTGATAACGACTGCAAATTCAGGATCAATTTTTCCTGTTGCTGTTACAGTCTGAGTGATATTCCGTTTTTTTACTTTCTCAGTTTGTACCATAGTTATTTCTTCTTTACTTCCACCAACCAATGCAACAACTATGAAAATAACTACTAATAAACCGAGACCACCAAAAATTATTAATTTCTTCTTCGATTTCTTTTTAGTTTTTGCCACTTTTAATTCTCCTATTTAAATAATTATTCATACTCTGAAAAATCTAATACACCCACATAATATTTTAACTGTTCACTTAGAACGAGATAAGCAAATTGTGCATTAATTAAATCAGTGAGTGCAGTTGTATAATTTGAGTTTGCAACCAAAACATCCAAAAGTTTTCCTGATCCAAGCGAATACTTCTCCTGCTCAATTTTGAGATTTTCATCTGCAAAAGAGATATTATTTTCACTCACCTGGAGAAATTTATATGCTGCCTGAAGATCGAGAAAAGTCTGTTGCAATTGTCTCTTAATATCTCTTTCAAGATCAGTGAGTTCAATTTCTTTGTTTTTTACAGCTACCTGGGCAAACTGAACCTGATTGGTTACTGACCATCCTAAAAAAATTGGAATGTTAAGACCCAATCCAATATTTAAAGTTTTCGTAGCATCTATATTTTCTAAGTTATTGCCTTGCCAAAAATAAATTGCGTCCGCCGTTAAACTTGGCCAATGTCCTGATTGAGCAATAGTTACACCATCCTTTGCACTTTCCAGATCTAAAAGAGCACCACGATAATCTAATCGGTTTTTAAATGCTTCGTTTACATATTCAGATATTTTAACATAATCTTTAGCCAGGTCTGTTTTTAATACATCTGTTTCTTCACTGGTTATTTCATTTGTAAAAGTATACTCCTTCAGTACATCCAGACCTAAATAAAATAGTAGTGCATTCTTTGCGACTTCTAACTGATTTTTTGTCCTAATGATTTCTAATTCGGCGTTGCCTGTTGCTACTTCCTGCTGGTAAACATCCGCAAGAGTGGCTGCCCCCAGTTTGTTCCTTTCTCTTATTGTTTCCAGATTTTTTTCATTCCATTTTAAATTATCTTCTTTAACTCCCAATTGTTTTTGAGTATTCATAATATCATAAAACAAACTGGTGGTGGTGAAAACAATATCTTGTTTTAACCGTTCAAGTGAAAATTCAGCGGATTGAAGATCAGTTTTAGACTGAGAATGCGTTGCAAAATTTGATAGTCCATCAAATAAAGTCCATGAGGATCTTATATTACCATTAAAAGTTCTGGTTTGTTGTGATGTAGCACCTACCGGAACGATGTTTCCATTAATAACGGTTGTGCCAACACCTTGTCGATCAGATTTTGTCCAATCCCATTGTGCCCCCGCACTTAGAGTCGGTAAAAAATTTCCTACCGATGCCTGAACATTAGATTCATAACTATCAAGCCCGTTGATACTCTTTTGTAATGTTGAGTTCTTATGAAGAGCAATTTGAATAGCTTTAGTAAGAGTTAATTCTTCCTGAGCTTGATTTGTTGTAGTAAATAGTATTAATGTTAAACCTAAAAGGATCGTTCGCATTAGTTTCTCCTGGTTATTTTATTTCTATGTTAAAATGAAAATTATGACCAAATAAAACAGAAATAGTCTACCCTAAAAATTATAACAAGAATCAGTGTTTATAATTTCATTAAATGATTACAAAAATATTAAATGATAAAAATTTACCTTAGATTAATGTACAAACGGTTAGATAATTACATTAGCGGTAACATCCCTAATGTGTAAAAACATATATCTTTCGTCAATATATCAATAATAAAAATTTTGCATAATATTTTATTTTTTTAACATGGATTGCATCAAATTATAGCTTGATTTCGTGTTACCAATTGACTTAAATTAGATTGAAGTACAAATTAGTAATTTCATTACATCAAAATTATGAAAAATCACATGCGTTTAATAATTGTGGCATCATTTGTAATTATGCTGTTAGTCTCAACCGGCTATTCTCAAAGCTTACTTAGCATTGATGATAAGATTGGTGGCGGCGGAAGCGGAAGTTCTAACCAGAGTAATAGTGCCGATAATACGGCTCTATATGTAGTAGGCGGATTAGCTGTGGTTGGTATAATTGCGTATGTGGTGATTAGTAAAAAC
>JARRKK010000123.1:0-6918 GCA_037388105.1 Ignavibacteriaceae bacterium
TTTCAAAACTGATTCTAGACCAGCTCCAAACGGATGGATTTAAAGTTGATGCAAATATTTGGTAGTTAATTAAAGTAATGGTAATAGGAATCGGCATTGATATAATTGAGATTAACAGGATAAAGAAAAATATAGAAAAGCATGGTGATAAATTTCTATCAAGGGTTTTTTCTTCTAACGAGATCAAATATTGCCTGCCAAAAGCAAATAAGTATCAACATTTTGCAGCACGCTATGCAGCCAAGGAGGCTGTTTATAAAGCATTAGCAAGTGGCTGGCAGGAAGGCCTTAGCTGGCAGGATATCGAAATCTCCAATGAACCGAACGGAATGCCAATTGCTATTGTCAGCGGCAAGCTTAAAATATTCTTTTCCGATGATAAACAATTAAAAATTTCGATGAGCCACTCAAGGGATTATGTTACCTGTGTTGCTATTATTTACAAAGTAAAATCTGAATGATTAATATCCCTCATTACTTGAAAATAAAACATAATAACCCATTATTATTCTACCATCAAAAATTGTAATTGTAATTAACTGAATTGATTGTTAGATTAATTGATTCAAAAATACAGACTCGAATTAAAAAAGCGACAAATTGAAGAAATATGATAATATAATTAACTACGGTACCATTATTGTTATTTTTGTACTGATTATACTCGTATTTTTTAAGCTTGTACCTAATACCTGGTTTGTTCCTTTTTTAATAGTTAGTTTAGCCCTTTTAGTTATACGAGTAATATTTAGGGTCTATTTTATTCATCAAAACAAAAAACTGGAAAAGGGAGGGTAAGACTTCGAACCTGCCAAACATACAAACGGGAGACTGAATGCAAAGGTTCTGATCCTGAATCAGAGTTACGAACCTCTTTCGGTGTGTAATATAAAAAAAGCCGTTATACTCGTCTATCTTGGTAAAGCTGAAATTATACTGAACGATAAAACTAAAAACGTGCGTGCAGTAACAATCCATTATCCCTGGCCAAGTGTTATCAGATTAAGTAAATTCGTAAGAGTGCCTTATAAGAAAGTTGTGCTAACGCGCAAAAATATATTAAGACGAGATTCATACAGATGTGGCTATTGCGGAAGGGGTGATCTCCGTTTAACGATTGACCATATTATACCCAAAGCACGTGGTGGCACTGATTCGTGGGATAACCTGATAAGTGCCTGCACAATTTGCAATAATAAAAAAGGTGACAGCACACCGGAAGAAGCAAATATGGTCTTGTTGAAGAAGCCGTTTAAACCAAGTCATATAATGTTTATCAAAAATGTTGTAGGTAAGCTGGATGAAAAATGGAAACCCTACCTGTACCTTTCCTGAAATTATTAATCCTTCACACTTTTAATTAGTAATAGACTGCTATTTCTCATTCATAATTTTTGAAATTTAATATTTAGAATTTGAGAATTATTTGTAGTTTGTTATTTGTGATTTAATTATTATTTGAAGGACCTGAATTATTCGTAATAATTTAATTGCTGTGTGGTATTAAACTAGTTCAGAATCGCTTACTTAATTTATCTAATGAAGAAAAAACGAATACTTAGCGGAATGCGTCCAACCGGAAAACTCCATATTGGGCATTACGTTGGAGCACTCGAGAACTGGATAAAACTACAGGATGAATATCAAAGTTTTCATTTGATTGCAGATTACCATGTTCTAACAACTGATTTAGATACCAATAATATTTATGATAATACAATTGAAATGTTAATTGATTGGCTTTCTGCAGGACTGGATCCTAAGAAAAGCCCTATGTTCCGGCAATCAAAAATTAAAGAGCATGCCGAATTAAATCTGATTTTCTCAATGTTGATAACCGTTAATCGTCTGGAAAGAAATCCAACACTTAAAGACCAGGTGCGTGATCTGCATATTGATAATATTATTTTCGGACATTTAGGTTATCCGGTACTTCAGTCAGCTGATATTCTTTTATATAAAGGCGAAAAAGTTCCTGTTGGAGAAGACCAGGTTCCACATGTTGAAATAACCCGGGAGATAGCACGTAAATTTAATAACCAGTACGGCAATGTTTTCCCTGAACCGGAACCACTGTTAACAAGGTTTCCGAGACTGCCCGGTTTGGATGGCGATACAAAAATGAGTAAATCGCTCAACAATACCATTCTGCTTTCAGATGCACCTGATGTTGTAAAAGCTAAATTGAAGAAAGCTGTTACCGATCCGAATAAAGTAAGGAAAGGTGATCCGGGAAATCCGGATATTTGTCTTGTTTATTCGTATCACAAAAAGTTTAATCCGGAGGAAGTACCTGAAATAGAAAAAGGCTGCAGATCCGGAGAATTAGGATGCTTCGATTGTAAAATGAATTGTGCTGGTAAAATCTCAACTTTATTGGAACCAATAATAGAGAAAAGAAAATATTATGAGAAGAATTTAGATATTGTAAAAGATATATTAGCAGATGGAGAGAAAATAGGAAAAGAGGAAGCTAATAAAACAATGGATGCAGTAAGAGAAAAGATGAAATTAGGATGAGTATATACAAAATTAAATTAGATCAATTTGAGGGACCACTCGATTTACTTTTATTTTTTATTAAAAGAGATGAGCTCAACATTTATGATATTCCTATCTCAAAAATAACTAAAGAATTTCTGGATTACGTAGGTTTAATAAAAACATTGGACCTTGAAATAGCGGGTGATTTTATTTTGATGGCTTCAACGTTAATGCAGATTAAAGCAAGGATGTTATTGCCGAAGGAAGTGGATGAAAAAGGTGAGGAAATTGATCCGCGGGCAGGACTAATTCAGGCATTGCTTGAATACAAAAAATACAAAGAAATGTCAGAGGAGCTTTCATTTTTTGAATCGAATCAAAGAAAGCGAAAATACCGCGGCAACTTCGATGCAGATAGCCGCGATGTTCCTCCGGAATATGAAACACTTTTAAAGAATGTGTCAATATACGATCTTGCAAAAGCATTCAGGAATGTTATCCAGGAAATAAAAGATGAACCAGTCCATCAGGTACAAACAATTAATGTATCAATAGATGAACAGATGGAATATATTTTATCCAAATTTAATATAACATCTGAAATACACTTCTTAGAATTAGTGGAAAATATGAAAGAGAAGATAAGAGTTGTAATTACCTTTATTGCCTTGTTAGAATTAGTGAAAATGAACAGGATTGGTTTAAAAGAATCACCAAATTTTAACGACTTTATTTTACAGAGGATTGAAAATGGATACGATTTACAGTTCCATAATTGAGGCATTAATTTTTTCATCGGATGATTCAATTGCCGTTGCTGACATAATAAATGCTATACAGCGCATCGACGGCGATGATATAGACTTTACACCCGAAGAAGTTCATAAAACAATTGAAGAATTGAATGTTAAGTATTCTAATAACAACATATCATTCCGGATTGTCAAAATTGCCAACGGATATGTATTTGCCACAACCGATCAATATGCAAAGTATGTTGGATACCTGTCATCTGAAAAAACAAAACGGAGATTAAGTCAGGCAGCACTTGAAACGCTATCTATTATTGCATATAAACAACCCCTTACGAAACCGGAGATTGAAACAATAAGAGGTGTAAATTCTGATCACATCGTAAACTCACTCCTTGAAAAAAATCTTATTTCAATTAAAGGAAGGGGCGATTCAATCGGCAGACCTCTTTTATACGGTACAACGAACGATTTTTTGAAGTACTTCGGATTAAACGATTTAAGTGATCTTCCAAAACCGAGGGAGCTGGAAGAAATTATGAACGATGAAGATTTTATCGAACAGAAACGGAAAATTTTAATGAATGCAATCGAAGAAGAAGTAGAAGATAAAGTCGAAGAGCAAAATGCTGACGAGGATCAATAAGTTTATAGCTGATAGCGGTATCACTTCCAGGCGAAAAGCAGAAGAACTGATACTGCAGGGGAGAGTCTCGGTAAACGATTCCGTAATTGTAAACTTAGGCTACAGAATAGATCCTGATAGAGATAAGGTCTTTATCGATGGTGAACGGATAAGAACTCGAAGTAATGTATATTATTTACTTAATAAACCACGACGTGTAATAAGCACTACCTCAGATGAGAGGAATAGAAACACAGTTGTTGATTTGATAAATACGAAGGAAAAGATTTATCCTGTTGGCAGGTTAGACTACAACACAACCGGCATTCTGCTACTAACAAATGATGGTGAATTTTCAAATCTTCTAACACACCCAAAAAATAAAGTCCCCAAAAAATATGAAGTAAGATTAGATCGTGAATTAGATGAAAGGGATAAGTTAAAACTAATAAAAGGTGTGATTATAGATAGAAAGAAAGGCAGATTCTTAAACATAAACCAATTAAATCCAACCGAAAGAAAATTAGTTGAAGTGGAATGTGTCGAAGGAAGGAACCATTTTGTAAAGAAAATGTTTGAAGCATTAGGGTATAATGTTAAGAAACTAAACAGAAGTTTATTTGCAGGATTAAAAACTGATATACCTGTGGGGAAATACAGAGAGCTAACTAAAAAGGAAGTACAAAAAATTATAGATAAATATTCAAATTAAATTTATAACACAATGCAAACTTAACTGTCAGTCTGTCCACCACGGTGGATTATCGAAGACTAACAATTTTTAAAAGATCACAGTTCTAATTTCACATTGAGCCAGTCGAAGTGTGATAGTAGAACTATCGGCTCAACATTAGTTAATAAATCTTACCCGGAGGAGTTTTTGGATCCAGAAATAAAAGATGTAAATGAATTAATAAAAAGAAGACACGAAGAACTGAATGAATTAAAGGAAAGCGGTATATCACCGTATGCTTACTCGTTTGATATAGATTCATTTTCAGATGATATAAAACAAAACTTTAAAGAAGATGAAAAGAAAAATGTTAAAGTTGCCGGTAGAATTATGGCGTTACGCAGAATGGGCAAAGCATCGTTTGCTCATTTGCGAGACAGTAAAGGAAGAATACAAATCTACCTGCGTAAAGATGATATTGGTGATGAGTATAATGCTTTCAAGCTGATGGACATTGGGGATGTAGTAGGTGTTGAAGGCTACGTCTTCAAAACAAAAACCGGTGAGATATCTATTCACGTTACCTCTCTTCAATTGCTTTCAAAATCATTGAGGCCCTTACCAATAGCAAAAGAAGCAACTGATGAATCAGGGAAAAAAATTATTTACGACCAATTTGTTGACAAAGAGTTAAGATACCGGCAACGCTATGTTGATCTGATTGTTAATCCTGAAATAAAAGAAATATTTATTAAGCGCAGCAAAATTGTAACAGCCATGCGCAGCTACCTTGATAAACAGGGATACGTAGAAGTTGAAACACCGATCCTTCAGCCGTTATATGGAGGTGCTGCAGCAAAACCTTTTAACACTCATCATAATTCGTTAGACATCGATCTTTTCCTTAGGATTGCAGATGAATTGTATTTAAAAAGATTAATAGTCGGCGGATTTGATGGAGTTTACGAGATCTCAAAAGATTTTCGTAATGAGGGAATGGACAGATCGCATAATCCGGAATTTACAATGATGGAATTATATGTGGCTTATAAAGACTATAACTGGATGATGGAATTCGTTGAAAATTTAATCACTCATATTTGTAAAACTGTATTTAACACACTTGAGTTTACTTATGAAACCAAACAAATAAATTTTAATGCACCGTGGAAAAGAATATCCTTTGTGGAGGCGATTGAGAAAAAGACCAAAGTCAATGTGATTACTGCTTCGGATGATGAATTAAAAGGAGCGGCTAAAAAACTTGGATTAGAAATTTCTTCGATTGAAGGAAGAGCAAAGTTAGTAGATGAAATATTTGGTATTTCTGTTGAACCGGAACTTGTACAGCCAACTTTTGTTGTTGATTATCCTTTAATACTTTCTCCGCTTGCAAAAAAACATAGAAGCAAGGAAGGACTTGTTGAAAGATTTGAAGCATACGTAGCCGGCAGGGAAGTGTGCAATGCGTTTTCAGAGCTGAATGATCCTATAGACCAGAGAAAAAGATTTGAAGAGCAGGTTAAATTGAAAGAAGCAGGCGATGAAGAAGCACACCAGATCGATGAGGATTTTATCAGGGCAATAGAGTACGGTATGCCGCCGACAGCAGGACTTGGTGTTGGAATTGACAGACTAGTGATGTTACTTACTAATCAATCTTCGATTCGTGATGTTATACTTTTTCCACAGATGAGACCAGAGGTATAGGGAATAACATACAGCTTTTTATTAACAATTATCCTCCGAAGCTTTAGCGTAGGAGGACCATCTTCCTCGTCTCAACATATTGTCGTGCTGAGCCTGTCGAAGCACGAACGATTAATTGATAAAAATAAATCCCACTTGATAATCCCGTTCCATCAAACTCAACCTTATAACTTCCTGTGGGTTTTTCTTCGTTAACAAGAGTTGCAATTTCATTACCTAAAATATCATAAACTTTTAGCGTAACAAACGCAATGTCATTCCGGGCTTGACCCGGAATCTCATACCTTATAATTGTGCTTGGATTGAATGGGTTAGGGTAGTTTTGGTATAGATCAAAATCAATCGGACCCATTGATATATTCGGTTCGATTATATTGGTTATCTTATCGCCATATTCTGAACCATCAATTATTGCGTAAACGAGAATAGTACTCGCACAACCATATTCACACGATCCGCTCCCAATGAAGCCGAAATTTTTAGCAAGTCTATAACCTAACACCGGGATAATTGTTTGATCTTCAAAAGCTTTTACTTCAGTTAAAATTCCCAGTATTGTATCTTCGTATTCCTCTACGCAAAGGGTAATAGAGCCTCCTCTCATGATTGTATCGCCCGGTTCAGCAAGAAGACTATCAATCAAGTATTCATTAGCATTATTTGTTGAATACGTA
>JARRKK010000124.1:0-7774 GCA_037388105.1 Ignavibacteriaceae bacterium
GAAAGTTTACCGTTAGGAAGAACCGTAAAGCCTATACCAAAAAAACCATCTACCTCTTTATACTTGAGAACACTACCGTCATTATTTAAGATCATTAAATAATTTCCGGTATTGAATGCTCCTGAGAGATTAGCTACGAATACTTTTTCATCGGATGGATTATTCGATAAATCAACAGTTATAGTAGGAAAATCTGCCGGTAATGTATCAAGCAAGGTTTTATTTATTATGTGTTTTGATGGTTGTATTTCTTCAGTTGAAATCTCTAAACCAAACATTGTTACAGGATCGAGCTTAATTGGTTCTTGTAACGGGCTGATTGTAAAACTATAGTTTTCGGATTTCATTCTTGTACCGGACAAAGTTTTTATACCCTGGTTTAATTTTACAGTTACTGATTCTCCTGCAGCAAATGGTTTATTCGGATTGAATACAATAGTTTTATTGTCATCGCTTAGGATAAGTTTTCCGGTATGAATGCCGCTTTCCGACCCAACGATCCTAATCATATTTTTATCTGCTAAGCTTGATTGGTCAATTAAATCCGCACTTAAAAATATTATGTTAGTCTCCTTTGAAACTAATGTAGAATTTGGTTTTGGCGAAACATATTGGAAAGATGACTGCTCTTGTGAAATCGAAATATTTGATATAAGGAGAAGTATTATCAGACAAAAAAGTAGATTTAATTTTTTCATTTCCCTTCCTTCAATTTGATTTATCTTCTAATTTGAAATGATTTGTAAAAAGTAAATTTACGAATTTCCAATCACAGTTTGATCAATTAAATACTGCAATTTAGAAGTATTTCGTATAGAAAAGTTAATGAGTGAAAATTGATATTACAAGCTAAAAAATGGTCTTGGAAATTGAATGACAAAGCAAATTTGTGAATTCCTCTAATTTTAATTTATTAATAATAGAAGTACATAATCGTGAATAATGAGTTTAAGTTATTAACTAATTCTTGGAGTTAATAATAAGTTATTTTTTGAAGTTTGTGTTTTTTGTACATTTTTACTTATTTATGTATTAAAATCTGTAATTTTTACCGTTTTCAATGATTTGTAAAATTTATTAGCGAATATGTTGACAACCTATTGTAAAATCAATGACAAATCTGGTGGCACCAAACTTGAAAATCCTACCCAACTATTACAAAACAGTAATTAAGGAGATAATGAATTTATGGGAATGACAGAATTATTAGTAATTGCTTTTCTTGCAGTATTAGGTTTTTTGGCCTATTCTAATTCGAAAAAAGTTTCCAGGGAACTAAAAAAATTAGGACCGGGAGCATAATTTAAACAAAACACTAAGAAGGCTGGTCATTTGATATGATCAGCCTTTTTTATTCATTATTATCTCGCAATCCTTTTCTTTACCAATAATTGCAATATCACAAAGTTTCAAAAACAATCCGGTTTCAACCACTCCAGTCATTAGTTTTAATTCTTTATCAAGTTTAACTGGATCATCAATATAATTTAAACTTAAATCAATAGTGTAATTATTACTATCTGTAACAAAATACTCCTGACCCTTCAATCTAAATTTAGGTGAATAACCCATCGATGATAACTTATTAAAGATTTTTTCCGATCCGAACTGTACAACTTCAACGGGTAGAGGAAAAACACCCAACTTTTTTACATATTTTGAAGAATCAACAATCCAAATATTCTTTTCTGATGAAGATGCAACTATTTTTTCATATAATAAAGCACCGCCGCCACCTTTTATTCCGTTCAACTCAGGATCAATTTCATCTGCACCGTCAATCGTTAAATCTATCTTTTCCACATCTTTCAGATTGACTATTTTAATTCCAAGTGATTTGGCTAAAACCGTTGTCTTTGCTGACGTTGAAACAGCTTTTATATTTAGTCCATCTTTCACAATTAGCGCTAATTTTTCAATCATAAATTTTGCAGTTGAGCCGCTTCCTAAACCAACGATCATTCCGTTTTCTATAAATTCAACTGCTTTCTCACTCGCATTCCTTTTTTGCATAATTAAGTTAGTGGATCTATTTTGCATAAAATTCATTAAGTGATAATAAATTTATTCCCTAAAATCGCTTTTCTTTTCTTTTCAAACAAATTGACATGCGTAACATGTCCAAATATTTTTAACAATAACAGTTCGAGATAATAAAATATCTGTATAAATTTGGAATACAATTAGCATTGAAATTGTATGATGACTCTCAGGCAAAGGGAGAATGAAAATGAAAATTCCTTTCACACTACCAAATTATTTAATTAATACATTGAATCGATTGACAAATTTTAAGGAGAATAAAAATGCATCACTTTGATCCCAGCACTGAAATTCAAGATAACTTAGTATTTGGTGAATATGGAGGTGTAAATCCATCTATAACAGATTCTTCAACATACACATTTTTAAATCCGGAGAAAATGAAAGAATTGTTTGATCATGAAATCGAAGGCTGTTTCCTATATTCACGTCATTGGAATCCTACCAATAAATACCTTGCCAATGCTCTTGCAAAACTTGAAAACTGTGATTCGGCTATTGTAACAGCTTCCGGTATGTCGGCAATATCATCTGCGGTTTTACAAATTTGTAATGCTGGTGATGAAATAGTTTCCAGCAGAACTATTTATGGTGGGACGTATGCATTATTTAAAAATTTTCTTCCCCGTTTAGGTATAAACGTAAATTTTGTAGATACTCAGGATCTGGCAGCAATTGAAAATTCGATCAATACAAATACGAAAATCATCTATTGCGAGTCTGTAAGTAATCCATTATTGGAAATCGCAGATTTACCTGGAATAAGTAAGATTGCAAATTCACATAATTTGAAACTGATTGTTGATAATACATTTAGTCCTATATCGATAACCCCCCACCAGGTAGGTGCTCATATCGTTGTTCATAGCCTTACAAAATTTATAAATGGTACAAGTGATTGTATGGGAGGATGTGTTTGCGGTGATAAGGAATTCATTAACGAGTTAACAAATATCAATTCAGGCGCTTCGATGCTTCTCGGTCCGGCATTGGATAGCTTTCGTGCTGCAAGCATATTAAAGAATCTGCACACTCTCCACATTCGTATAAAAAAGCATAGTGAAAACGCTATGTATGTTGCAACAGAGCTTGAGGAACTAGGTTGCAAAGTTTTTTATCCAGGTCTCGATTCGCACAAAGGGAAAGTTCTGATGAATGAAATAATGAATGAAGGGTTTGGTTATGGTGGAATGCTGGCGATTGATGCCGGTGATTCAAAATCTGCCGATTCACTTATGGAAAGATTGCAAGCCAATAAAGTAGGATACCTTGCGGTAAGTTTAGGATACTTTAAAACATTATTCAGTTCACCTTGTCATAGCACTTCGTCAGAAATTCCAAAGGAAGAACAGGTTAAAATGGGATTAAGCGAAGGATTAGTTAGAATGTCCATTGGTTTAGACAACAATATCGAAAAAACATTCGAGCGAATAAAGCTTAGTCTGGAAGAAGTTGGCATACTAGTTTACTGATAACAATAATTCGATTAGACAGTAGATTATTTTTTAAATATCCAGAATACTATTGAAAGGAAAATACTTATTAACAGCACTGTTGTTATTGGGATGTAGATTTTAAAGTTAGGCTTATCGATTATAATATCACCAGGAAGCCTGCCAAAAGGTAGTTTAATGAGAACAGGCCAGAGCAAACCTGCCAGAAGAATCACTATACCGAGTGTCATTAACAACCGTTGCATACAACCAATGCTAAAGATTATTCGTAAATAAATCAACTGATTGAAAATAACCAAATTCCAATTCTCATTCTTATATACTCTTTCTACTTAACATTCTTATATTTCTTTTTAAGGAAATTATTTTATACCACCTTCTATCAAATTGAATAAAACAGTAAAGAAAATAGGACTTATTCTAATTGCAATCATCATTTTGCCCGCAGCTTTTTTTACCATCAATGAATTAACATCACTAAGTGAAAATGAAAAGGTAATTGAAAAAATATATTCTGATCAGTTGGAAGCAATATTATTTTCTGTTAACCAGTACTCCGAAGATGTGGCAAGCAGCTGGGCAACAAAGATTGATGATTTATTGGATGAACTTGCAAAGGTAGACGAAATTCAATCTGGCAGAATGGTTGACAGTTTATTTAATGATCTTCCTTCATTACAAGGATTCTTTGTTGCTGATAGCATTCTTGATGAAAAAATTGATTTCTTTCTGTTTGGTGAATTAGAGTATAATAAAAACGCAGATTATGATACTTTAAATACGGCCATTAAAAATCTTCTTAAAGAAAACAGTCAGGTTGTAACTCGTCTCTTCACGTATAAAAGGGCTGGTTATAGAAAAATTGAACCAGTTAATTATGAGGTTAATAACCAGAATTCTGTATTAATGTTCATTGATGCGACTCCTTCAGGTATAAACAAAATTACAGGGATCCTTATAAATCCAAATGAATTCATATACAGAATACTCTCGCCAAAAATTCAGGAAATTGCAGAGATGGAATTTGTTATTTCTGTGTTTAATCGTGATAGAAATTTTCAGTACAATTCTACAAAGGATTATGATTCTACAAAAGTTCAGCAGGAGAGACCATTATGGATATTTCCAAATTACAAAGTAGGAATTTCTCTAGTTGGAAGCACAATTGAGGACCTTGTGAAGGATAGAGTGGTATCGAATATTATTCTAATCTCTCTTCTAACCTTAATCCTTATTGCTGGAGTTTACATCGTTTACAGAAATGTAAAGCGGGAAGTTGAAATTGCACAGATAAAATCTGATTTTATTTCCAATGTATCGCACGAGTTACGAACACCGCTTTCCTTAATTAGTATGTTTGCCGAAACATTAGAAATGGGTAGAGCAAAGACTGAGGAGAAAAAGAGAGAATATTATAGTATAATCAGCAGGGAAGCCAATAGGTTAGGCAGAATTGTAAATACCATCCTGAATTTTTCTAAAATGGAAGCTGGGAAAAGAAAGTATCATTTTGAAGAGAATGACTTAAACATCGTTATTGCGAAAGTATTTGAGAATTATTCGTTCCATCTTAAAAAAATAGGGTTTGATTTTAATTATTATCCCTCTGAAAATTTACCCTCAATAAATATCGATGAAGAATCTGTTTCCGAAGCAGTGATTAACCTGATTGATAATGCTGTAAAGTACAGTCCTGATAAAAAACAAATAGAAATAAAGACCGGGATTGATAACACTTTTGCTTATGTGGATGTTACGGATAAAGGAATTGGTATTTCTCATGAAGATCAGCGAAATGTATTTGATAAGTTTTTCAGAGTATCATCTGCATTAGTGCATGATACTAAAGGGACAGGATTAGGTCTATCAATAGTTAAATACGTTATGGATGCACACGGTGGAAAAGTAACATTACGGAGTAAAGCCGGAGCAGGCAGTAGCTTTAAACTTATGTTCCCGGTAATTGGTCGTAAAAATTGAGGATAAAGCACTTTGCTTTAAGCACTAGGCGTTTCGCTTTATAATTATTATTGATAATAAAAAACAGTTTTGGAGATTTAGATGAAAGATTTTAGAAAATTAAAGTTGTGGGAAAAAGCTCGTGATGTAACCTTAGGATTCTACAATTTAACTGAAAAATTTCCTCGTGAAGAATTATACGATTTAACTTCACAGATAAGAAGAGTTGCCGTATCTATTCCCACAAATATTTCAGAAGGCTGTGTTCGTAGCAGCGATGCTGACTTTGCCAGGTTTCTTCACATTGCGTTAGGTTCAACTAGTGAACTGGAATATTTAACCTTACTATCATCTGAACTAAAGTACATTGACAAATCTCCATCAGCAGATTTATTAGAAGAAGTAAATGAAGTTAAAAAGATGTTAATATCTTTAATTAAAAAACTTAAAGCTAAAAGCATATAGCTTATAACTTGAAGCTAACAAGGAGCAGTTATGACTAAAATTCTTATAGTCGAAGACGAACCAAGTATGAGAATGGGACTTAAGGATAACCTGGAGTTTGAGGAATACGAAGTTGATGTAGCATTCAATGGTGAGGAAGGATTGGAAAAAATAAGAAATAACAAGTATAACCTTGTGTTATTAGATGTAATGCTTCCCAAGATGTCTGGGTTCGATGTTTGTAAAAATGTTCGGAAGGAAAATATAAAGGTTCCGATCATACTTTTAACAGCAAAGGGAGAAGAAATAGACAAAGTGCTTGGATTAGAACTTGGTGCTGATGATTATGTTACCAAACCATTCAGTCTTCGTGAGTTATTGGCAAGAATTAAAGCAGTTTTAAGAAGAGGTGAAAATGTGTTGAATTCAGATGCCGATGCAGAGATAAATATCGGTAAGATGAAGATCAACTTTAAAGGTTACAAAGCTTTTATAAATAAGAAGATTGTGCAGTTGTCTCATAAAGAATTTGAAGTGCTTCGCTATTTATGGAATAAAAGAAACAGTACAGTTAGCAGGGAAGATCTGTTATCCGATATCTGGGGTTATGATGAAAATCCCACAACCAGAACTGTGGATAATTTTATTATGAAGCTTAGACATAAAATTGAAGAGGATCCTACTCATCCTGAGGTGATAATAACTGTACACGGACTTGGATATAAACTGGTGAATTGATGGGTGTAACATGAGCATCACTCTAACGCTTCAACGTCGAATCTAAACCATAGTAGTCAGCCGGGTCTAGTTTCACAATCAAATAACTGCACTCCTGACACGAGGTAGGTGCATGAGTCGTAAAGTGTTACCATTGATTAGATTCATGATAATGTTGCTTTAAAAAATCATCACCACAATCTATGGAGGATCTAAGCAACACTGTGTTAAAGTGATTTCGACTTCCCAACAACTTTGTAGATTATTTTTATTTGTAGCTTAGACCATTCTTATTCCCAAAAATCGGATGGTTTTATTCGCCTCTCAGCAACCTCACTTTCTTCAAAGAAAAACTTCTTTCTGCCAAAAGCAGGTTCTAATTCATCTAGCCAAACCGCTTTAGCGTCGAACTTGGCAAAGAAAGGACGCTGGACCCAATCAGGATTTCGGCCTTGCAAGAAACGCAAAACAAAAACTTTTTCTCGGTTTATTTCTTTTATCCCCAGCAGCTGCACTTTCCCAGGATTTGTTGACATGCTCAATCCACGAACTGTTCTTGCCAGCCCGCTAACTTTTTTGTACGCTTCTCGAAAAATTTTCCAGGCATGTACGAGCGGCACACTAAAATAGTGCTGAGCGCCAGTATCACGTACCACAAACATGTAATAAGGGATGCAGCTAAGCTCGACTTGCTCACGCCACATCTCTTCCCAAATTTGAGGATCGTCATTGATGTGCTTTAACAAAGGTGATTGGGTTCGAATCTGCGCGCCACTTTCCTGTATTCTTGCGATTGCATCCCGTACAGCCTGGGTTTTTTGCTCGCATGGGTGATTAAAATGTGCCATAAATGCCAGGTGCTTACCTGCTCTCTTAACCTTTCTGAAGAGTACCAGCAGCTCATCTGCATCGTCGTCGGTTAGAAATCTGTATGGCCAATAGGAAAGCGCTTTCGTCCCAATACGGATGTGCTTGAGGTTTGGAAGTTGCGCATCCAAAAGAGCGTTAATATAGTTAGCCAGCATTTTCGTTTTCATAATGAGAGGATCGCCACCGGTGAATAGCACGTCGGTAACTTGCTGATGTTCGCGGAGATATTGCACTAAAAGTTCGATTTCCCTTGTGGCAAATTTCAGCTGGTCTATACCAACGAATTG
>JARRKK010000125.1:0-11921 GCA_037388105.1 Ignavibacteriaceae bacterium
TCAAACATTTTTGTATAACCATCTTTAGGCATAAACTGGTAATGATCAGTGAAGTATCTGCAATCATCGTTCGTTCTGACAGGTATTCTACCGCAGACAGATGCTGCTAAATCTTTTGGCTCCAAGTTCCACTGTTTTTTAGTAAATTCTTTGAAGAATTTTTCAAACAGGTCGTAACCAACCTTATTGATAATTATATCTTCTGAGTTTTTTATTGGCTTTCTGTTCTCTCGCACCCTTCCATAATACTCCTCAACTTCCTCTTCCGTTCTAAGATTAATATCATATAACTTGTTCAATGTAATTCGATTAATGGGTATCGGAAATAATTTATTATTTAAACTGGCTAATACTTTATGTTCATATGGTCTCCATTCAGTAAACTGAGAAAGATAATCAAATACTTTTTTACTAATTGTATGAAAAATATGCGGACCATAACGATGTACCAAAATCCCCTGTTCATCATATTCGTCGTATGCATTACCACCTATATGATTTCGTTTCTCAACAATTAAAACTTTTTTATCTAACTGTGATGCAATCCTTTCAGCCATAACTGCTCCGGCAAATCCTGCTCCGACTATTAAATAATCATACATACTTGAATATTTTTATGTTATTCTTCCTTAAAAATAGAAACATCAGTATAGCAATCAGAAATTCCTTAATACAAACAGCAATCGCAGTTCCTATTGTGAAATAATTCGGAATTAAAAATAATAACAAAGCTATATGCAATATGGCAGCAAAGCTAATAATTACATTAAATGATTTTTCAAAACCCAGGGGTATCATTGTATGTATTCCAAATACATTACTAAGTGAAATTAAAAAAGGTGCTATTGATAAAATCTTTAAAACTTTTCCGGATATTGAAAACTCAGCTCCAAGAATTAAATCAGATAATTGATTTGCAAATACAAAAAGGACGATACTAACAATTAAACTAACTCCACCTTCAATTTTAAGTAACTGTTTGTTAAAATTTAATAGTTTAGCTTTTGATTCTTTTGCAAGCTTATTACCATATGGGAAATCCGATTGAGACATAACTGACTGTAAACCCTGAAATGCAATTCGAATTTTATCAGCAGCGGCATAGTATCCAACAGTCGCTTCACTTGCAAATAAACCAAGAACAAAAGTATTCGATGTGGTATATAAGTTTATCGAAACCATTGATAGAAAAATATTCCAGCCTGATATAAGCTGAGATTTTAAAGTAATTATCTGTTGTAATCTCAACTTAATGCTAAATTTATTAACAGCAATTATGAAACCTGTCACTCCGATTAATATATTAGTTGATGAATACAATATTGCTAATAATATATAATCAGCTTCCCTTTTTATTAATACAAAAATTAAAACTGTTGCTGCACTTCTAAATAATATCTGAATAATTGTAATGTATTTCATTTGTTCTATACCCTGAAAAAACCACATCGGAAATAGAACATTACCAAGAACCATTCCATAGCTAATCAAATACAGCTCCCAATCTGTTTTGAATAATGGAACAAATGAAATGAATAAAAGCAATATGATAAGCGCTAATAGGAAAAAAGAAATTTTAATAATTACTATAGATGAAAAAATCCTGGATAATTCTAATTTGTTATCTCTGATTATTGAAACGGCTTTTGTGCCGGATAGACTGAATCCATAATCACAGACTAAACCAAAGTATGCAACAAAAGCAGCGGCAAAATTTATTAATCCAAATTTTGCCGGACCCAAAACTCTAACGACATATGGCAGAGTGATAAGTGGAAATAAATAATTTGCTACTTGAAGTACAGAAAGTGATGTGAAATTATGGATTAAGGAACGGTAGGGTTTTAATTTTTCAGGAAGATTCACCTATAATTTACTGTTGATTATTTTTATTTATTTGCTAACCATTGTTCAGGATTTTGATTCTCTCTTGAATTCCATATTTCAAAATGTAAAATTTTTCCTTCCAGACTATCACCAATTTTTGCAATAACTTTTCCTCCCTTAACTTGCTCTCCTTCATCAACAAATATTTCTGAAAGATGGCTGTATACTGTCCGGTAATCTCCTTTGTGTGTAACAATTATAACACTACCATAACCGGGTAACCAATCGATTGCAGAGATTACACCTTCTGCCACACACCTAACGTTCATATCATTCTTAGCAGCTATATCGACTCCATAATTTAATGTTACGGTATTTAATTCCCTATTCTCATCTTTTCCAAATCCCTTTGTGATTCTTCCACCATTCACCGGCCAAATCATATGGCCCTTTAATTCAGTAAAGGACGAAAAATCTGATGCATTCAATAGATATTCTGATCCAATATTATTTTCATCAATTAAATCAGCTTCATTAATAATTTCTGCATTATTAGATGCGAGCAGTTTTTTGTTCTGTAATTCCTTTTCTCTTCTTTTTCGTTCCTCATCAGCCACTAGTTTTGCAACTAACGATTTAATTTGGTCGTGAGATTGAATTTTAGCCGCCAGGTTTTTCTTAAGTACTTCCTTATCTTTTGATATAGATTCAAATATCTTCTTTCGTTCAATAAGTTTATTTTTCAGTTGCTTTTCATCAGCTTCTTTTTCGGCAACTAATTTTTCCAATTGTTTTCGTTCGGTTTCCAATTGTGCTTTGGATACAATCAATTTCTGCTTCACATAGTAAAATTGTTCAAGATCTATTTTTCTCCGCTCTGAAAATTTTTGCAAGTATTGAATGCGTACAAAAGCTTGTCTTACTGATTCGGCATTGAATATGCTTTCCAGTTCGTTATATTGTCCTTTTTTATAAAGCGCCACAACATACTTGGAATAATTATCCATCAGAATTTTAATTTCCGCCTCAATAGATTTAATTTCTTTCTGCAGATTCTTAATTTCCTTGCGCTGAGCATTTTCCTGTTTGAGAAGTTTGATTATTATTTTATTTAGCAGATGAGCCTGTTGGTTAAAGTTCTCCAAAATCTCAAGTGATTCTTTTTCCTTAGCTGATTTTTGGGATAATTCATCCTCCAGCTGAGAACAGTAAGGATTAATAATAATATTTTTAGTCTATTATTCATCACCAGGAAATTACTATTGCATCATCCGGAACGGTAAAATCAATATATACGTTCCTTTGGTTTGCAACTATATTTCGATAATCAATGTGTAACTTTTGTTCATCAATATTGTTTTTTATTTCTATGGTAAACGGTACGGCAACGGATTCAAGAATTTCAAAATTAGAATACTGTCCCTCAATATCTGTTAATCCATCATTTGCAATTAATTTGTAATCTGTAATACTTAATTCTCGTATATCAACTTTATAAGTTGTTGTAAGTTTTTTATCGCGATCTATATAAGTTAGGATGTATTTATCATATTCAATAACATAATCATCCGGTTGTTTATACAAATTGTTTGTTAAGTTTACCGATCCTACAAATGCATCCATTAAATCACTAAAGGATAAATTGATTTTAAAAATGTCCCGTAAAATATCTTCACTTATTTCACCTTTGTAAGCCTTGTTTTCAAGTGCATCATAAAAAATATAATTTTGTTTTGTTACAAGTGCCTGCGCAAGTTCTATTCCAAAGGGACCAAGTATAGTGAGATAAATTGAATCCGGTTTTTGCATCACAACTCTGAAGTTTGCGCTGTTATCATACTGTTCTGATTCAATACTTAATACACCAACACCTTCAAAATTTTTTATTTTTCTCCGGTTAGCTTCAAGTTTGTTTATCAATCTTTCTGAGGGCAGAATTTCTACATCATCAACCGGTTTAGATGGAACACAACCATTAATGAATATCATAAAAACAATGGTGATAATCTGAATAGCTAATATGAATAATTTCAAATCACACCCGCTTCGACTTTTCGAAGAAGAGTATCATTATCCGAATCCATTTCCAGTGCCTTCTTCCATAACTCTACAGCTTGTAATTGCTCACCACTCATGTAAAGTATATCACCTAAATGTTCAAGCATAACTGCATTTTCTCCACCTATTTCTATCGCTTTTTCAATATACTTTTTTGCTTTTTCATAGTCATTAAGTTTAAAGTATATCCAACCTTTAGTGTCCAGATAGGACGAATTCAGGGAGTCGGCTTCCAATGATATAGTAACCATTTTCAGACTTCTTTCAAGCTGGAGGTCTCTTTCTGAAAGCGAGTATGCGTAATTATTATTTATCAACGCATTATTCGGATCGAGTTTCAAAGCTAATTCATAAACACTATCGCTCTCAGCCAAATATTTTAAGTTATTATAACTGAGTCCTAATTGTCCCAACAGATTGATGTCATTTGGTTCAATCTTTAAAGCATTTTTTAAATATTCTATTGCTTCTTCATCCCTTCCAAGTTGACTCAGAGTAAAAGCATATGCTGACAGAGCTGTGATATCACTTCGGTTAATTTGAACTGCTTTCATTAAAAATGGTTCCGATTCCTCTGTTTTATTGCTCTGAGCTAATGATAGACCAAGAATTAAATTTACAGCAAAATCATTAGGGAACATTTCAATTGCTTCACGTAATAATTTTTCCGCTTCATCATATTTTCTATTATCAAAGTATAATCCCCCAAGACTTATCCAGGCTTGAGAATTCCAGTGTTCGTTGTTAGTCACATAATTGAAAAACAATACTGCGGTAGAATCATCACCCACGCTTAAAGCAATTGCTCCGAGGTAGAGCCTTACTTGCCAATCGGTTGTATCTTCATCAATAGTTTCAAAAATATCTTTTGCTATTGGAAGAACGCTTGAATCGGTTATTGCCTTAGCAAAAAATGATGTCCCAATACCTATCTTATTCTCAAGTGGAATTTCCTCCTGGCTAATCAGAACTTTGTACTCTTCAGACGCTTTCTGCCAATCACCTTTTTGTATTAATAACTGTGCTCTCTTTTCACGCGCATCAAGATCGTAAGGAGTCAATTCAATTATGTCATCAATCATTCTAAGCGCTTTATCATAATTTCCAGATCTTTGGTTAAAATCAATTACCAGTTTTTGGAGTGTAATGTTGCTAGGATCCAATGCTAGTAATTTTTCCATTGAGATTGCAGCTTCCTCATTCTTACCAAGTTTTTCATAAAGTTCTGCAACGTGAATCAAAATATTCCACTCCGGACCTATGACAGTTATCAACTGTTCATAAATCCGTATTGCTTCCATTGGTTTTGAGTTTTCATTGGCTCGTATTTTACAGCTAAGCGAGCGTTATTAAGAGCATTTGAAAGTTTATTTGTTATAAGATAAACTTTAGCCAGGGAATAAAAGATACCTGCACTGGTATCATACTGTAAAGCTGTTTGATATTCCAATATCGCAGATTGGTAATTTCCGGATTGTTCGGATACAGTGCCATTTAGGAAATGCTCCATCGCTTTCTGCTTGGGATCTTCTATGCTTTGTTTCTGTAATGCTTGACTTGACTTGTTAGATACTTCCCTGTTTCCAGCACAACCGACAAGTAATGATAGAATAAAAATTATGTAAATTAAATATCTCATATTCTTTAATAATTATCATAAAAATATATTACTAAGCCTTCTGAATAACAAGGTATTTGGATGGCTAATTCCCTTTGAATTTTGCTGTTACAAACTTTTCTTTAAAGTTGTTAACTGTAATTATAATTATCATTTTGTATAATCAATTTTTAGAAGCTTAATCCAAAAAGTATGCCGTGACTTTAACAGATTTAGTATGAAATTAAGAACAAGTATAGCTAAAGTTCTTCTGTTATCATCTACTATATTAACTTTTATCTGTGTGTTGCTTTATTATTATGTGTTCAACATCTACGAAGTAGAAATAATATCAATACCTACCGTAGTTTTTGCAGATCCGTCTTCTCAAATTACTGTGAGGATCAAACCGATTAACGCACTAGGATGGGAAGTTCCGTTCAGAAATGCAAGTGGTAGATTTATAATTACTGAAGGAAGAGATAAGGTAGAACTAATCAATTTTAATGAAGAAGAAGGATTCTTAACACTTAGATCAATTGGTGTTGTTGGTGAAGTAGGTATATATGTTGAATCAGAACTCTCATTATTTCCTTCGTACATTAAAATTCAATTTTTACCAAAAAGTGTTTAAGATGCAATTGGCTGCAAATTCAGATTATATAAATAATTATTATTTTTAATTATGACTTCGTTACTGTTTTTTAATCGCTGAAACATGAAAAAATTAATTCTGGTCTTTGCATTTTCATTAGTACTAACCAATTTATCCCTCTCACAAGGTACTGCAGGTGTATCTGCAAAATATGAGTACATGTATTTAATTGATATGCCAACTGCCGGGATATTGGAAAAGGGTTTTGTCAATGTAACAACGGATCTCATGGCAGACGGTGTGCTTATCGCTCGATTGGATGTTGGTGTGTTTAAGAATCTCAGTTTTGGAATTTCGTATGGTGGATCCAATGTAATCGGTACCGGTGCGATTGACTGGTATCAATGGCCCGGAATAAATATTAGAGTAAGATTGCTGGATGAGAAGAATTCCTTACCTGCAATAACCTTAGGATTCGATTCACAAGGAACAGGTAAGTACTTTGATGCTGAAAGCAGGTACACATTCAAATCGCCTGGTTTTTTTGCAGCCATTAGTAAAAATTTTGAATTGTGGGGATTCTTAGCTCTCCATGCTACTGGTAACTATTCATTAGAGGGAAACGATGGGGATAACTTTGCTAATTTGATGGTTGGTGCTGAAAAAACTATCGGCTCGGAAGTTTCATTTATTATTGAATACAACTTTGCATTTAATGACAATAACAGTGAATTTGGAAATGGAAAAGGTTATCTCAATGCCGGATTTCGCTGGAGCGTTGGAAATGGATTTACAATTGAATTTGACTTGAGAGATATATTGCAAAATAGTAATTTAGATGTAAGTTCAGCGAATAGGGGAATGAAAATTGAGTATGTTCAGGCAATATTCTAATACAATCATTTATTGCGATTTTTATCTTATGTGACTGTATTATTTAATATACAAGTCGGTTTAAGTATATATACATATTCAATCTTCTTTCCTTCATTTTCTGCAAATTTTAAGGTTTTTTTACAAGAATATTCAGGCTTACTTATTGTGTAAATAACATAAAACTTTTTAAGAGAGGGTTATGATGAAAAAGCTTTTCACAAAATATTTATTAACGATAGCGATTCTCCCAGCGTTTTTAACAGGGTGTTACACTCAGTTAGCTACTCAAAACGACTCATCCTCAACAGTTCCATCCAATCAAACAAATGATGAATATATTCTCCAGGATGAAGAAGTAAGTTCTGGCGGTTATTTTGATGAATCTGACACGGTGGGTTACTACACTGAAGGCGAGGAAGGGGCAGATAGTACAGAAGAAGTTGTAATTAACAATTATTACGGTTATGTACCCTATGAAGATGATTATGATTATGACTATTATTATTCATCTTATCCTTCAGTAATGTTTACATTTGGTTTTGGGTACACACCTTACTACTATCCCTGGTATACAGGCTGGTACTACCCTTACTACTGTTACCCGGCTTACTATTACTGCTATTATCCCTCTTACTTCAATTATTACCCGGTATACTACCCTTATTATTATTCTTATGGTGGTTATTATGGCAATTATCATTCACAATATTACAAAACACGCTCGGGGTATACATCCAGAATAAGAAATTCTGGTGGTAGAGGTTATGGTGATGGACGAAGAAACCCCTTGAGAGATCCTCAACTAACAAGAACTGAAAGAAATATAAGTAATACAAGCAAGGTTGTTTCAGGACTAGGAATAAAGAAAAGTAATGGAAAAGAGAGAGACTTGCTATCACTCGGTTCAGAAAAAACAAATGAAGTAAGAACACTTGGAACAAAGAGAAACAATACATTAACAAAAGATAAATCAAATACTAAACAGGTAAAAAGAAATCTTGGTGTAAAGAATTCGGATCGAAATAAGATAACAAACTCAGGCATCAGAAGCACAAACACTAAAATAAAACAAACTAACAGGACTAAAAGTAAGAATCTGACAACGAATAAAAATAATACAAGAACCAAAACCCCGTATATCAAAAAGAACAATACAACAAAAAGGAATGTAAGTTCAACGACAAAAAAATATAATACACCCAAAAAGACAAGTACCGGCACGAGTTACAAAACCCCTAAGCGGACTACCACAACAAGAAGTTCTAATCCTCCAAGAAAAACAAGCAGTTATTCACCACCAAGAACGAGCACAACTCGCTCGAGTTCTCCTCCGAGAAGTACTTCAAGTGGATCGGGTAACCGCAGTGGTGGTAGAAGAAGATAAATCTGGTGTTGAGGAATAATCCAATGAAAAATTTTCTTTTAATAATTCTTTTGGGAATACTAATTTTAAGTATTACAAGCTGCTATACACAAATAGCTGTACAAAATGACGATAATGAAGATTATTATGAGTCGGTACAACCAATAATAATTGTAGAACCCGCTCCTGCACCAATAATCATTTCTCCAATTAATGTAAACCCTCCACAACGTCCGAATCCCACTAAACCACCTGTTTATAAAGAACGGAATACTGAACCGGATAGAGTAAATAATGAAAAAAATAGGGATCCACTCAGAAATACTGGAGGTAGAAATAATGTTGAAGGGAAAGGAAGAGGATGAAAAGTTTAAAATTATTAACAGTTTTATTTGGCTTATCCTCAATCAGTTTTTCACAGAATTACAATGATGCTTTGTTGCTAAGTGAACCGGGAATTTATACTGGTGCCAGAGCACTTGGTATGGGTAATAGTTATACAGCTTTAAGTGATGATTTCTCAGGTGTTATATTTAATCCTGCTGGATTAGGATTGGCCAAAAAATTTGGTCTTTCTGTAGGCGTTAATGGAATATCCTTTGATAATTCATCAACAATTTTTGGATCCACCACAGCTTCACTACAAAATGCGGTAAATTTGAATCAACTCGGATTTGTGTTTCCTGTCCCAACTGTTCAAGGAAGTTTAGTATTCGCTTTAGGATATAACAGGGTTAAAGATTTTAATTCTATTACTGAATTCGATGGATACAATGCTGGTAACAACTCTATGATTCAATTCATGACAGGAGATGTAAATGAAAACATCCCTTTTACAAACGACATACGGTTAGCTTACGAAATACGTGACCCACATACTGAAAGTTACGTTAGAGATACGACTTTAATAAATGGGTTACTAAATCAAAGTGGAAGAACCAGGGTTAATGGAAATATTGGAAATTGGTCGTTTGCCGGTGCAACAGAAATTTCAAAAGGATTATTTATTGGTGGAACTTTTAATATTATCAGTGGCACTTATAAAAAAGACAGAGATTATTATGAGGAAGATACTAAAGGAATATATGGAACTAATTTTGAACTCGTCCCGGGTGATAATACTACCAGGGATTTTCAGACATTCTATTTAAATGATATTATTGAGTGGGATCTGGGGGGATGGGATTTGAAATTGGGATTACTATACAATCTAGGTGATATATTAAAAGTTGGTGGTGATGTAAAATTCCCAAGCTACTATAATATTAAGGAAAGCTATTATATTAATACTTCCAGTGAATTTGGAACCAATAATAAATATGATTTAGATCCTCCCTATTTAGATGAAGTTGAATATGATATAAAAACCCCTTATGAATTTAGTGCAGGTGCATCGGTAAACTTACAAATCCTCACAGTTAGTGGTTCAGCAAAACTTATTGATTACAGACAAATGGAGTTTACGGAAGGATTAGGAACAGAGTATAGAATAGAACGAAACAAAGAGATTGATGATTTGTTCAGGACGGCAGCCACCTACAACCTCGGTGCAGAGCTAAAAATACCCTTACTACCAATCTGGGCACGCGCAGGAGCAATGTATATCCAATCTCCTTACGCAGAGGATCCAATAGAATTTGATAAAAAATATTTAACCGCAGGAGCTGGTGTTATGCTTGGGAATATATTAAAAATAGATTTTGCTTATGCGTATGGATGGTGGGATGATTATCATGATAACTATGGATCGAACATCTCCAGGGTACAACAAGAAGTAAAAGTACAAAATTATGTTTTGAATATTTCGACGAGCTTAAACTGATACCAGATTAAAGGTATTCTGCAGAACATTTATTTTCCCTTCATTCGACTTATTTCCCTTTTTGTTATTGAAATCAATCATTATCATTAATATTTTATGCGATAGTTTAAACAAATTAATGAGGCATTTATTAGAGGTCTGATCACAAAAATTGAGAGTAAAGATTATTACGTTTTAAGTGAAGCCAATAAAACTCACCGGTGCAGCCTTCGTGGAAAGTTTAAAAAAGAGTATTCCCGAAAAAAAGATAAATTATACATCAAAGATATAGCGGTAGTTGGTGATATTGTTGAGTTCGATTTAAACAAGGATGGAAGTGGTGTTATCCATAATATAGAAAAAAGATTAAATTATCTATCACGGAAGGCTCCCAAAATAAAAGGGGCAAGCTTTCGCGGGGAAAGACTTGAACAAATAATTGCATCAAATATTGATCAAGTTATCATTATTAGTAGCGTGAATAATCCTGATTTTAATAATAGAACTTTAGATCGTTTTTTAGTAGCTGCCGAAAGTGCCCAACTTGAATGCCAAATTGTTATTAATAAAGCTGATCTGGACACAAACGATGAAATTGTTTTTTGGAAAGATCTCTATCAACAAATTGGATACAATGTTACACTCACTAGTTCAGTTAGTAAAGTTGGATTGAATGAATTGAGAAGATCACTAACGAATAATAAATCCCTGTTTTTCGGACAGTCGGGAGTGGGAAAATCCACTATTCTAAATTTAATTTATCCACAATTGAATTTAAAAATTGGCAAATTAAGTAATTACGATGATAAAGGATCTCATACAACTGTTACCAGTACTATGATTCAAGTTGAAGATGATACGTTTATTATCGATACGCCCGGAGTAAGAGAAATTGATCCGTATGGTATTAAAAAGGAAGATCTGGGACACTATTTTATTGATTTTTCTGATTATTTAACTGAATGCAGATTTAACTCGTGTACCCATTACCATGAACCAGATTGTGGAGTTATCTCAGCTGTGGAGAACGGTAAAATTAATGAATTCCGATATGATAGCTATCTAAGAATATTAAACACAATAGAAGAGGATTTATTATTTTAATAAATTATTTTGATTAAATTACATTTTTAATCAGGATTATTTTTGGAATTAATCAGAACAAAACACCCCGACTTATCTTCTATAGTATTTGCTGATTTTCAAAAGTTTGTTGTTGAAAACGGTAAAAATATTAAAGACAATTCAATTATTAGTTTCGCTTTTCCAATAAAGAGTATAAATCTCATCTCCTCGCTTAATTCATTAAATAAAATTTATAACCATGTATTTTATTATAAATGTGCAAATGAAAGTTATTCTTACATAGCAATTAATCGTATAAAAGAATTACCCTTTGAGTCTGGAAAGATTTCCAAGCTTGCACCGGAATTATCTGAGCTTCAATCAAACATCGTAAAAAATTGGAATGAATATAACCTTGTGAATGTTCCACTTTTAACCGGAGCTGTGAATTTTGGTTCAGATAGTTTTAATGATGATTGGATTGATTTTGGAACGAGCAAACTTATAATTCCTGAGATTATAATTTATCAGCATCTTGATAACACCTACCTTCTTTACAATTATTTATTCTCATCAACAAGTAATTTTGATAACCATTTAAACAAAATAGATCAAATTATTAATTTGATTTTAACCGAAAAGCAGACAACTATTAATAATTCAGTTTTTTACATTTCAAGAAATGGAAAAGATGAAAACGCAAAAGCTGTTTGGGACAACGTTATAAATAATGCCAAAG
>JARRKK010000126.1:0-919 GCA_037388105.1 Ignavibacteriaceae bacterium
GCATTTATTTTTTTGACTGAAAACTTAGTCTCTTTTCTTAGATATGTATATAATTATGATAATGTTAATACAGCATAAATATTAATTAGCTTGTTGTAAATTATTTTTGAGTATAAATCCATCTGGTTAAAATAAAAATTAACTGTGCGAGGTAGATAAATCTATTGAGTATTCCAAAATAATTTGAAATTATAAGAACAATGTTTTGATACTGATGTTTTTTAAAATGAAAAAAGTAAAATCAGTCAGCCAAAATTTAAGTCATACTTTTTCAAAAAAAGTTGTTGAGCAAATCAAATTAATTAAAGGTTTGGGTGTGGAAGGTGATGCACATATGGGAGAAACAGTTAAACATCGCTCAAGAGTAGCCAGGGATCCTGCTCAACCTAATTTAAGGCAAGTCCATCTTATTCATTCTGAGTTATTTGAAGAGTTAGCTAAAAAAGGATTTTTTGTAAAAGAGGGGGAAATGGGAGAAAATATAACTACTGAAGGTATAGATTTATTGAATTTACCAAAAGACACTATTTTAAAGATTGGAGCAGAATCAGAAATAATGGTAACAGGTTTAAGAAATCCTTGCAATCAACTCGATTCAATAAAAACGGGATTAATGAAAGCCGTTTTAGATAATGATGAAAATGGCAATGTGATAAGAAAATGTGGAATCATGGGAGTTGTTATTAAAAGTGGGATTGTAAAAATTGGTGATACAATTGAAATAATTTTTCCGCAAAAACCTTTTGAGAAATTGGCATGTGTATAAAATTAAATAAAGTTAAAAAATGCATACAACCAGTAAATCAACCCAACCGCTATTTTACCTCAAATTATCATTTTTAATAAACTGAAAATCGATTTCAACTCTAATAAAGACTTCCATCAGCCAGGTAACCTTTTATACGATTTACGAGTCTTA
>JARRKK010000126.1:977-7836 GCA_037388105.1 Ignavibacteriaceae bacterium
TGTTGGCGTTGCCTATTTTAGGGGCACAAAACAAGGACTCTCTCCACAATAGTATTGATAGCTATGTTAATACAGTAATGGCTCGTTATGGCGTTCCGGGAGCAGCGTTGGCAATTGTGAAAGATGGGAAACTTCTGTATAAGAACTTTTACAAAATTGCACACATTGAGTTTGATGTTCCGGTAGATAGCACTGTACTTTTTCAATTATCTTCATTAACAAAAATTTTTGCATCGGTTGCTGTTTTTCAATTAGTTGAAAAACAAAAAATTTCATTAGAAGATAATATTTCTGCTTATCTGGATAATCTTCCAGCAAATTGGAAGACAGTTAAACTAAAACATCTTTTATCTCACACTTCAGGTTTGCCGGAAATTGCGGTTTATGATAAAGTACCCGAAGAGATTGCTGAATCAAAAGTTTATCTTGATTCCGTTCAATTCGTACCCGGTGAAAGGAGTCGATATACAAATACAAATTTCTGGTTGCTTAAGCGAATTATTGAGAAGATTTCGAATCAGAGATTTGAAGACTTTGTGTTGAAAGGACAATTTATGTCTTCAAAAAAATCTGTCGTCTATTCGGGGAACTATTATGATATTGTTCCTCATAGAGCAACAGCATATGAACCGAATGATAAAGGAGTTTTTCAATTAAGAAAATATGAATTCCCTGAGTATTTATATGGAGCAGCCGGTTTAAATATTTCTTTAGATGAATTCATTTTATGGAATCAGAACTTAGACAACAATAAATTGTTGAATTACGAAACAAAATCATATATGTGGACTCAGTACACTTTGAACAACGGAGAACCAAGCCGTTTTACATATGGATGGCATATAAGAAAACCGAATAATCGCTTATCAGTTGGTTTTTCGGGAGGATTCAATACCGGGTTTAGAAAATTTAATGAGGATAATCTTACAATTATCTTATTAACCAACGGATATAAATACCTCTATAACATTGAAAGAGTAATTGAAAATATAGCAGGATTAATTGATGAGGATCTTGAGAATAATGAATCTCAATTATATGAATCGCTATTAGAGGATTTTCTGGCAGAAGAAAATCAAACCACCCTCCAAAGTTATTATAATCTAAAAGAAAATTATCCCGACATTGAATTTGAAATTATACTTAATTCAATTGGATATGAATTAATAACTTTTAACAAAATGCAAAAAGCGATATATGTTTTTAATATTAATATTAAAGAGCATCCAAATTCATGGAACGCATTCGATAGTTTGGGCGAAGCATACGAACTGGTAGGTGATAACCAAAATGCAATTGAAAACTATAAGAAATCCGTTTTATTAAACCCAAACAATAAACATGCTAAAGCTAAAATACTTTTACTTCAAAAAAATAAATAAAAGTGTATTTATTAACTAGTGCCCATAAGCATTTAGACCTCCATAAAATCTTTTCAGTTTAAAAAGTTATTGCAGTCAACTCACAAAAGCTTCCATTTAAACCAAGGTGGTTAATCGGTTCAAAAACTACTATATGTAATGTAAAATGACATTTTAGTAATTTGACTAATTTTGTAATTTTAACTAAGATTATTTGAAATTGCAACATTTAATAATTACTTGGTCTTGTAGATAAAAAATAAAATTAATTCTTTATTGTTTTACTTAATTATTAGTTTAAATTGAATCGTTTTAAGTGCTCAATTGAATATTGGAGGAAACTACTATGAAGAAACTAATACTTTTACTAGCATTCATTTTAACTGTAGTAATAGTTTTTAATTCACAAGCTCAGACATTGCCTCTGGTTTATGATGTTGAGAACACAGGCTTCGACTGTCCTATACCTTACTTACCTACATTAAGCGAGCTTCCTGCCATCCAGTCATTACCCGATCCGTTTGAGTGGGTAGATGGTCGAGGTCGGATGAAAAACTTTTCCGATTGGCGGATCAGGCGTGCTGAGATCGGTGCCCAAATCCAAAATTATGAGATAGGCACAAAGCCGCCTCGTCCTGACAGCATTACTGCTAGCTATTCCGGCGGAATACTCACAGTAAATGTATACGCTAATGGAAGAACGCTCACATTGAATTCCGCAGTTAGCCTTCCTGATAGTGGAGACGAACCCTTCCCTGCAGTGATCGGTATGAACAGCCCCAGTGGAAGTATACCTTCCAGTATCTTTACAAGTCGTAATATTGCACGAATCACATTCAGCCACAATCAGGTAACAACTTATGGCAGTCAGCAAAATACTGACCCCTACTACAAGCTTTACCCTGATCTTAATAGAGATAATACGGGACAATACAGCGCCTGGGCCTGGGGAATCAGTCGTTTAATTGATGGACTTGAGTTGGTACAGGATGTTCTTCCTATAGATTTGAAACATTTAGCTGTTACCGGTTGCTCTTATGCTGGTAAAATGGCACTCTTTGCCGGGGCGTTTGACGAACGTATCGCACTTACGATTGCACAGGAGTCGGGTGGTGGTGGTGCAACGTCGTGGCGATATTCGCATAGCGAGCCTAACGGAAGTGTGGAATCGTTAGAAAATACAGATCATAATTGGTTTAAAGAATCTATGTTCCAATTTGGCGGTGACAATGTTTCGTTCCTGCCAGAGGATCATCATGAGCTAATGGCGATGGTTGCACCACGTGCACTGTACGTTTCGGGCAATCCGGATTATACCTGGCTATCAAATCCATCCTGCTATGTCTGCAGTCAGGGTTGTCAGCAGGTTTATAATACTTTAGGCATAGCCGATAGGTTTGGATTCTCTATTATTGGTGGACATTCACACTGCGCGGTTCCAAGCGACCAGATAACAGAAATTGAAGCCTTTGTCGACAAGTTCCTAATTGGCAATGATACTGTAAATACTAATAATATATCTGATAGTCCATATAATACTGACCTTTCCCAATGGATTACCTGGTCTAACCCGATACTTGCTAACGATACAACCTATTTTACATTTTTAATTTTTCCAACAAATCTTCAGGCAGGGCTTGATACAAGTATTACCTTTAAATGGGAGAAAATAAGCGAAGCTGAAAAGTATTATATCCAATTATCTACAAACTCAAAATTTACAAATATCGTTGAAAGTGATTCAACAACAGATACATCAAAAACAATCACCGGATTATTAAAAAACAATAAATACTTTTGGCGTGTCAGGGTGAAGAGTGCCTCAGATTTAGGTCCATGGAGTAATGTATCGAGTTTCATAACAACATTAAGTTTACCGGATAAGCCACAAATAATTTCTGCTATTTCAGAAAAAATGGGCTATATAACTCTGAATTGGGATAAAGTAGAAGGTGCTGATCAATATTTTACTCAGATAGCTTTCGATGTACTGTTTACGAATATTTTCAAGACAAATTCAACATCCGATACTGTTAAAACTATTACGTGGTTTTCAGAAGGAATAAAATACTACTGGCGAGTTCAGGCAAGCAACATCGCAGGCTCTGGTCCCTGGAGCGACGTGGGAGATTTTACCCTACTCTATGCTCCCACAAATCTTGTTTTGCAAAATAGTAATCAAAACGAAATCACTCTCACATGGAGAGATAACTCTACAATTGAAAATGGATATATAATTGAACGTGAGCAAAGTCCGCAAACCACTTTTATGATACTCGATACTTTAAATGGCAGCGTGAATGAATATGTAGACCAAAACGTGGAACAGGATCAAACTTATACTTATAGAATAAAGGCATATAATGATTCTCTGGAATCAGGCTATAGTAATGAAGTTTCTAATAAACCAACCGGTATTAAAGAAGAAGAGGGAATACCAAAAGAATATTCAATAGGCCAGAACTACCCTAATCCCTTTAACCCAAGCACAAAAATAAATTTTGCTTTACCGAAAACTTCCCTTACCAGAATAATTATTTATGATCCTCTTGGCAGAGAAATCGAGAAACTAATAAATAAAGAATTAGAAGCGGGCTATCATGAAATTAAAGTCGATGCAAACAATTTACCAAGTGGAGTTTATTTTTATAGAATTCAGTCCGGAGATTTCATTCGTACTAAAAAAATGATATTATTAAAATAGTATCATATGATACTAACTATAAATAATTTGCCAAAAATCCGCACCTTATTCGTAACCTGTAAGATGTGGTTTTCGAATGAAATTACTCCCTCTTTATTTTTGTGCTTGAAAGCAAACAATAAATTATTCGAAATAATATGATATCGGACGAGAGTAAATTTTGAGTAGAAAATTCAAATATTATTTTGTAATCATCCCCATAATTTTAATACAGTATTTACAGGCACAAAATTTACAGGTAATATGGCAAAAAACTTACGATGCCGGGGATTTTGAATATCCAGCTAAAGTAATAACAATCAGCGACACCAGTTTATTAATTTGCGGAAATAAAATAAATACAGTTAATGGTAGTTATGATATTTTGTTGATAAAGACCGATAGTTTTGGAAATATTATTTGGCAAAAATTATACGGAGAAAGTGGAGACGATATATCTGTATCTGCTTTCGAAACTCCCGATAAAAACTATTTAGTTATTGGTTCAACAAACTCATTTAGTAAAATGGCAAATGATTATGATATCTATCTTTTAAAACTAAGTGTAAACGGCGATACTCTCTATACAAAGACTGTCGGAACTGACTCAACTTACGAAAGAGCTTACTCAAGTATCATAACTTCTGATAATAATATTTTGGTTGTGGGAACGATTCAATCATTTTCAGATGGTATTCTGAATATGTTGGTGATTAAGATGGATCATAGCGGAAATATTATCTGGCAAAAAACATTTGGCGGCGATGTTGTGGAAATAGGTGAAAGTGTTTTGGAAACGGCAGACAACGGATTTTTAATTACTGGTGAAACTACCTCATTTGGTATTACCACTCCATTTTATTCAAATGTTTATTTTGTCAGGACTGATGCTAACGGTGATTCATTGTGGACGAGATATTATGGAAACACCTGGGATGATTTTGCGAGATCTATTATTGCTGTGGATGATAACAGCTATATTGTTTCAGGATGGTATGCTACAAATGGTGCAGGAGTTAGTGATTTTTATGCTCTCAGGATTCAGGATAATGGCGATACAGTCTGGACACATCTTTACGGTGGATTTGGTTATGAATATTCATTCGATATAATAAAAACCGAAAATGATGATTTTATACTAATTGGAAATACGAATTCATCGGGGGCCGGATCATATGATATATACCTTGTGAATATTGATTCCAGTGGAGATACAATTTGGACTAAAACATTTGGCAGTTCTATTTATGAAAATGCGATAGGTTCTTTAAAATCAGATGATGGGGATTATATAATTTATGGTCAAAGGAAACCATTTTCAATTTCTAATGTAAGTGATATTTTATTAGCAAAAATAAAACTGGATGGTACAAGCGATATAGACGAGACCAGTTATTCTTTACCTTCTGGTTTTAAACTTGAACAAAATTTTCCTAATCCATTTAATCCAACTACAATTATTAAATATTCTATTCCCAATTCAGCAATTACTCAAATAAAAATTTATGATATAATTGGTATAGAAATAAGCACCCTTGTAAATGAGTATAAACAAGCTGGTAATTATGAAATAGAATTTAATGCGGAATCCTCCGCAGGCAGATTACCAAGTGGAATTTATTTCTATAGAATAATAAGTGGTGAATACTCAGACACAAAGAAAATGATATTATTAAAATAGCTTTCCAGATAACCTGCTTCTCAACCGAATGCCCCGTAAAGTTTGGCTGACTATTTTTCACAACTGCATTTATATTAAATTAATGTTCCGATCGTAAAACTTAGTTGATATTATTTTTAGCTTAAACAAGAAATAACTTTAGAATTATATAACTTACGAAATGGAAAGCAAATAAAATGTATTTTTACAGACTTATGCCGGAAACAATAAAACCTGTTTTAAATATTTGACCAGAAATGTTACATTATAATTACTATTTTGTATTTAACTTTTAACCAAAGGAGATAAATTCAATGAGAGAAGTAATGTTGATTGTTCATTTTATTGGTCTGGCAATGGGACTCGGAACAAGTCTCGCGTATATGTTTCTCGGCATTGCAAGTTCCAAAATGGAAGAACAGGAAGGACAGAACTTTAGATTAAAAACATTTGCATTAAGTAGAATGGGTCATATTGGATTGGCGCTATTAATTATTTCCGGTGGTTATTTAATTACTCCATATTGGAGTATACTTTCTGCTATGCCGCTGCTTATTGTAAAGTTAGTATTAGTTCTGGTACTTGCTGCACTCATTGGAGTAATAAGTTCTTATGCCAGAAAAGCAAAAAAAGGTGATGCACAATCTTACTTTAAAAAAATAGAAACGCTTGGTAAACTTTCAGTATTGACTGCATTAATAATTGTCGTCTTAGCTGTTTATATATTTCATTAACTAAAAACGAATATTCATCTTCATCAATTGAAATTGATTGCTGGTAGTACATTATTGAAATAACTAATGATAAATTAAGTTAAAAGAATTATGAAAAAGCTAATTTACATCATACTATTCACATCCTTCACAGTTTTTGCTCAAGATCCATTACAACGCCTGGAGCAATCACCCAGACATCACGAATGGGTGAATATTAAATATGGTGATCGCACAGTAAAAGCATTCTTAGTCTACCCGGAAGTTTCAGAAAAGGTACCTGTAATAATTGTGATACACGAAAACCGGGGATTAAATGATTGGGCTCGAAGTATGGCAGATCAGATTGCTGAAGCAGGTTACATATCGTTAGCACCCGATCTACTATCCGGAGAAGGACCGAATGGTGGAGGAACTGCTTCGTTTGAAAACTCAGATGCTG
>JARRKK010000127.1:0-6847 GCA_037388105.1 Ignavibacteriaceae bacterium
ACGTAATAACTTATTGGATAAGGTGTTTCAACACCAATGGCTTTTCCTGTAACTTTGAAATTACCAAATGACATTTGATTATAATAATTTGTTAGATTCATAAAATGAGTTGAGCCGGTTAGCATTGATGGATCGATGTAATTATTCATTTCACTCGGATATGAATCAGCCGGCCAGTACTGATGCGGATTATTATCATCTTTAAATTTTGCAAACACCACAAGTACTTTTAGCTCACCTAATGAAGTTAAATGCATACCACCTCGCTGTAACCAGTCCTCTGATTCCTCCGGATTTGAAGTGCCGCAACTAAGCTCTTTGTTTTGGCCATATAAGAGTAATGCGGGTACTAAGAAAAGGATCAAGAAAAGTCGATTTTCCATTTCATCCCTTCTTTATGATGTTTAAGCATTTATTTTGATGTTAACTTTCCAAACAGATATGATTAATTCATTACACCTGTTTTAATTATTGCCATCACTTTAGATAACAGCCAAAAGACATACCGAAAATATTTTAGAAGCTGTAAGTTGTCTAATAACAATAGCTTATAACTATTTATTAGTTAATTGATAGTAAGTGTAGAAGGAGGTGAATTCGGAAAGAAGGTCGAGCTAAAAATGTGATTGGTTGTTTTTAGAAAAATTAAGCTCGGAAAAATTGCCGAGCAATTTAAACATGAAAATTATTTTCTCAAATTTACTTAATAAATCACTTTTGCTTAACTAAAGATTCAAAAAATTGTACGTAACCTGGATACCAAAAGTGCGCGGCATACCATACCAGGTGTATTTAACGGGTAAAGGAAATACCGCCCTTGTCAGCATATATAATTTGTCAGTTAAATTCTTACCCCATAAATATATTCCTAACGAACCATCAATACTTTCGTATCCGATTTTCCCGTCTATTAATTCATAACCCTGTATATGAAACTGCTCTTCATTACTGGCATCAAAATAATAATCGTCTTTGTGAATAAAGTCACCTCTGATAAAAAAGGTACCAATATTAATAACAGGAACATTATATTCTATTGAAAAATTATACTCGGTTTCCGGGGCAAGTTCTAATTTATGGCCATTATAATCATTTTCAGATGCGATAAAGAATTCATCGTAGGTTGCATCAACATAACCTAATGAGCTAAATAGAGATAGATTATTAATAGGAGAAGCAATTAACTCCAATTCAAAACCTTTAGAAGTTACTTTTGCTGCATTGGTATAAATTGGTAGGATTACAAATTCAAATGGCGGGGGTGGATGCTGCCAAATCATAGTTTGAAAGTCATCGAACTTGCTCAAAAAAACAGCAGTATTAAAACTCAACTTATTATTGAAAGCAGTAAATTTAGTTCCAGCCTCATAACTAACTGAATATTCAGGTTTAAGTTTCAGATCCTCAAATTTCCAAACGGTAAAGTTACCCCATCCGCCGCTCTTATATCCCCAGCTAATTTTAGCATATAACATCAGTTGATCCAGGGGATTGTATCGCAGACCAATCTGCGGGGAGAATACACCTTTCGAGTATGTATCACTATAATTTTCAAGATTAATGTATAAAGGTTTATTGTTCATCTGATTCCAGTTTACTTTTTTATATTCATATGTATATCTTAGACCACCAAATAGTAAAAGATCACTAGTTATATTTAAATTACCATGAAAATATCCGGCTATCGAATTCGTCCAAACAGGTCCATCATTTGCAAAAATGTAATCTGGATTAAGAGGGGTATCGGGAGAAGATTTTAAATTGAATATAAAATCAGATCTCTGATAAAAGTAAAATAATCCGGTAACAAAATTAAAGTTTTTTAAATCGGGGGATATTAACCTTACCTCCTGGGTGAAATGTGTATCCTCTATTTTTTGATTGTTGACAACCCATGCCTCCTGAGATAAATCCTCATCTACATTACACCAGTTTTTTATTTTTCTAAAACCAGTAATAGATTTTATACTGTAATTTTTTGAAAAGTGATAAACTATATTCAAAGCTCCCCCAAAAATATCACGGTTTTCAAATTGGTCTAAGTCTTGAGATGTTTCACGCGGACCTGGTGCTACTTCATAACCAGGTCCCTCTAAAGCAATTCCGACAAGTCTTTGAGGTCTCCTGTCTCGAAGAGCATTTAAACTCAAAGTGATATCAAAATTCGGCGATGGGAGATATCTTAACTGGAATCTGCCATTCAAAATATTCTGTCTATTATAATCTTTGTTGTTATATAAGTTAGTAACAATTCCATCGGTTCTCATTATTTTTCCTGAAAACCTGGCGAAGAGTTTACTATCTATTAAAGGAGCATTAATTATAATACTACTATTCAGGTAATTAAAACTACCAGCTTCAATACTTACGGTTCCTTCCCAACCATTAAAAGGTTTACGGGTAGTTATATTTACTACACCTGAAACAGTATTTTTACCAAACAGAGTCCCCTGCGGTCCTTTAAGTATTTCAATTCTTTCCAGGTCAAATAAATCCTGGTTCACAGCTACCGGACGTCCTAAATAGATATCATCTATATAGTAGTTCGCCCGTGCTTCAACACCCGATGCGAAGTTAGAACCGGATATTCCTCTGATTGATGAAGGGGCTCTCATATTAAATGTCCCTTCCCCGAAGAAGAAATTAGGGACCGAATACTGAAGATCGATTACTCTGTTTATACCCCGGTCTTTCAATTCACGATTATTTAATGCAGTGATTGATATGGGAACTTCCTGAAGATTTTCTTCACGTCTCTGAGCAGTTACAATAACAGGTTTTACCGAAAGCACATCTTCTTCCATTCGAAAATTATAAATGTTGTTACCGGTTGTTAACTTAATTTTTAAAGATTGTGTAATGAATCCTACATACCTTACTTCCAAAGTCACTTCCTGGTTTACGTAGTTATCAGGTATTTTAAAAACATAATCACCGATTCTGTCTGTTGAGGCACCGTATGAGGTATTAACAATTGAAATATTTGCATCAATTAATGGATGGCCTTCAAGATCCGTTACTTTTCCCTTAATTACAACTTCACTCTGCCCGGCGGTTACTAAAGGAAAGAAAATAATTTTAACCAAGAAAATAAATTGTAGTAATTTTTTCATAATTCCCCTTATTAATTAATTCTGTTAATTAATCCCGGGTTTCCGGATATTCAATATCTTCATTTTATACCTGATGTTTTTTTCCTGAGTCCTTAAGTGGCGAGCTGCTTCAGATTGGTTCCAATCGCATTCTTCTAATGTTTGTTTAATTAACTTTGCTTCAAATGAATCTACCTGATCCTTAAGAGATTCTGGTGTTCTGATATGTTTCCACTTTTCTCTAAACTTCTTTAATTCTTCATACAAATCCGCTGGGAATTTGTTGGCATCAATTGTTGATATATCTTTTTCTACAAGTGTAACAAGTCTTTCAACAAAATTCTCAAGTTCTCTTACGTTACCCTCCCACGTGCGATGTTTTATAAAGCTTATAACTTCATCATGAAAATGTCTGGCACTTTTCTTTTGTTGTTTAGAAAATTTTTGAAGAAAATGGTTTGCCAGAATCGGAATATCTTCCTGCCTTTCATTTAAATCCGGGACGTAGATCGGATAAACATACAATCTGTAAAAAAGATCTTCGCGGAATTTATTTTCTTCAACTAAAGATTTAAGTGATACACTTGATGCGGTAATTATTCTTACATCGATTTTATGAGGTTTGTCACTCCCCACAGATCTGATTTCACCCTCCTCCAAAGCACGCAACAATTTTGCCTGCATTTCAAGTTGTAGATTATTTATTTCATCCATAAATAAGGTTCCACCGTTTGCAGCTAAGAATAAACCCTGACGATCAGAATCTGCCCCGGTGAAGGCACCCCGTTTATGTCCGAATAATTCACTCTCGAGAAGATTTGTTTGAATAGCTCCGCAATCTACTGCTATAAAAGGTCCGGCTGCTCTGGAACTAAACTTGTGAATCGCTCTTGCGATAAGTTCTTTTCCTGTTCCTGTTTTGCCAATCAGTAAAATCCGGGCATTGCATTTTGTTGCAGCTTCAATGGAATGAAGCAGTTCAATAAACTTATGATTCTTACCATATAATCCTGCGTTCTTGTATTTCAAACTTAAATCTGATTCAGCTATTGAGGTGTTAAAGTATTGACGTATTTTCTGAACATTACGTAGAAAAGGTGTTGTAATTGCTGCTATGTTCTCAAGGGATTTTACTGTATTATCACTAACAGAATTTGAAGGTAGCTTATATAACAATATCAGTGCACCAACAATTATACCTTCGCTGACCAATGGAACACCAACAATTGATTTGAAAGGCACCTGCTCGAATAGTCCCTTTGAAAAGTGATCATCAGTTTGAATATCATTGCTTATAAAAGATCTGCCCTTACTTACAATCCAACCACCGACATGGATATGTACATTACGATATTCTTTTTGCTCTAATAATTTCCCTTCTTTAATAATTGTTATAACTGTTTCCCTTGTATCCGGATTAAGCATTAGCACTAATGCAAGATCAGCTTTAAGAAACTGCGCTGATTTATTGGCAACCAATCTTAATAATTCCTGGAAATCAGTTTGTTGCCCAAGAATTTTTGCAAATTCAAAAAGGTCATTACTATGTATACCTGGTTGTGACAATGGTAAGTATTCTTTCAAAAATTCTTACTAAATAATCATTCGTATATTTATTTACTTTTGTAAATTTATTCGCATTACTAAATTTTTATATCGAGGATCTTCTTTGAAAGCATCGAAATAAGTATTCCCTCTCATCCACTGGATATATGGATGACGCTTCTCATAGGCTTTTTCAAGCCAATAAAATGTTTTGTCTTTGTCACCAAGTGCAGCATAAATTACAGCAAGACAATATGTGTTCCATATTTCGGTCCGCTTCTCCAATTCATGTGCGATTTCAAGGGCTTTCTTGGTATAACCTGCTAATGCGTATGTACGAGCAAGACCAAACTGCCAATAGGGGCTTAATTCTGATGATTGCTTTTGAACTTCTATTGCTTTATCAAACATTCCTTTTCCTTCATAACCTTCTCCCAGAGTAAATAATGCAAATGGGAAATCAGGGACTAACTCTAAAGACTGAAGCGATAGCTCTATGGTTTTATCATATTCACCCCTGAAATAGCTCATCCAGGCAAGTTCAGCCGGATAAATATTTGAGAGAGGATCCAGTTCAATTGCCCGTTGTAAAAATTTAGGAGCTTCTTCCTTATCACCCATTAAAGCAACGTAATAGCCATAATGCATATTTGCCAGAGGTAAGTTAGGATTAAGCTCAAGAGCTTTTCTGTAATGTTCTCCGGCTCCTTTTCTATCCCATTCGAAATAGATTTTTATCATAGCAATAGCGAGATGTACCTCGGCAAGATTTTCATCCAGTGCCAAGGCTTTCAATGCTGCTTCCTTTGCAAGCTTGCTATAATCGGTTTTTGGGGATGGTGTGTGCATAATAACCATATAGCCAAGTGCTAATCCTGCCCAGGCCAAAGGTTCAGTGGAATCTGTTTCTACGGCCTGCTGTAAATATGCCAGCCCTTTCTCAATCCCCTCGGGTGTTCTTTTATTAATTTGAAACATACCTTTAAGATACATTTCATATGTTTCCGGATTAATAGTGCGGGATTTTGTTAACAGAGTATTTTCCTGTGGTGTTAGTTGAATTTTAATTTGTTCAGCAATCGCTTTGGCAATTTCGTGATGTAATTCCAGAATGTTCGTGAACTTACGTTCATATTCTTTAGCCCAGATATATTTATTTTCGCCTGCACTAATTAATCTGGCTGATATTTTAACCGAATCTCCAATTCTAACAACAGAACCATCAACTAAGTAACTAACACCCAATTCTTTTCCTATAACAGTCGGATTTTTGGTAGTACCTTTATATTGGATTGATGATGAACGGGAGATAACTTTAAGTTGATTTAATTGTGCCAGAGTCGTAATTAGCTCATCAGTCATCCCGTCTGAGAACCATTCCTGTTCATCTTCATTGATAATATTTTCTAGAGGTAATACAGCTATTGAATTCGCCAGATTTCGCTCAGGGAAGAAAAATGATTTTCCAACTGTCAGAAAGATTATTATTGCTAAAACAAGTGCTGTAATACCGTATACATAATTTCTTTTTTTAAGAAATAATTTTTTAATGGTGAATTTGGTTTTTATAATATCAAATTCATCTTCTTTAACAAATTGTCTCAACTCAACAAGCATCTCTTGGATGCTTTGATAACGCTCTTCAGGATCTTTTTTGAGTAGTTTATCTAAAACTTTTTGTAATGATTCCGGAATGTTTGTTAGATATTGTGATAATGTTTCCGGTTCCTCATTCACAATCGTGTACATCATAGGTTCGGGATAATCACCTTTGAAAGGCAGATTGCCTGTAAGCATTTCGAAAAGAACTACTCCTAACGACCAGATATCGGTTCTGTGATCCCCAGCTTGACCCCGAATAATTTCCGGAGCCATATAAGCGATAGTACCTTTAGTAGAAAACGATTCTGTAATTTTCTCACCTGCTAATGTCGCAAGACCAAAATCTACAATTTTTACTTCCCCTTTATCTGTAATTATTATATTACCGGGTTTAATATCCCGATGGATGATATTTTTATCATGGGCAACCAATAATCCTTGTGCAACCTGGCTAAATATTTTCATCGATTCGTCAGTTGGAAGTGGACCTTTTTTTATTTTCTGACTTAACGATTCCCCTTCATAGTAAGTCATACAGATATATAGCTGATCATCTTCCGTTTTATTAATTTCGTGTATTGTGCATATGTTAGGATGATCCAGTGATG
>JARRKK010000128.1:0-6805 GCA_037388105.1 Ignavibacteriaceae bacterium
GCAATTGCACAAAAACCTATGAGTAAAAATCCGCCCGCCATTTCGTTTATTCCCCAGCCAAATTCCTGAACCGCAAAAATAATAAACCCGAATAATCCAGCTCCAACGAATAAAATTATTAGATGTTCTTTTTTAAATGCAACTTTTTCAAATGAATTTTCAGAGAGTTCGAAATCGTCGTCAAGCATTATTGACTTGCTTGGATCTTTTTTAATCCTTGCACCATAACGTAGCAAGAATATAATGGTAACAGTAAGTGCAACAATAAAAAATATGATCCTGAATACTATACCGCTGTTAAGTGGAATTTCTGCAATATTCTGTGCAACTTGTACTGTAAAGGGATTCGTCGTTGCTGCAGAAAAACCGCATTCTGCAGCAAGAAAGACAATGCCTACTCCAACCACTCTATCATAACCTAATTTTTTTGAAACAATTAAGAACAAAGGTATAAGCGGGATAAATTCTTCACCCATTCCAAGAGTAGATCCCCCAACTGCAACTGCGATCATTAATATGACAACAAGAAGGTTTGCATTATGCCCAAATGCGTCTAGCAGTTTTTGTATGAATGCCATAATCGTTCCGGTCTTCTGAAGGATACCAAATACACCACCGATAATGAAAATGAAAAATATAATATCCGCTGCTTCCTCCATTCCCCGTGGTATAGCGCTAAGGAATCCGAATAGGCTTTCTGGTGATGCTTCTCCATCGACATTTTCTCCAATAATTATTCCTTCTACAGAAAATTTTTTTGGAAGCTCTTTGTAAGTGCCGGGAACTACCACCGTACGTGTAAGAGATCCAACCTGTTTGGATTCTCTTTCGTAGATACCCGAAGTGATGACATAGGTAAGAAGTGAGCAAATAAAAACGACAATTGTAAGCAATGTAAATACGTGTGGTATTTTTACTTGCTTAATAGTTTTAATCAAATTGGGAACTCTTATCTAGTGTTAGTGGTTTGCTGAGTTTTTGGTTTGGAATATCTCCAACCCCTATTGAGTTGTTGGGAAAGTAGTTCGACAAGATTTTTATTTTCAATTTCGTTTGCGATGTTATTATTTTCTTCCGGATCAATATAGTGATCAAACAATTCGTTGCTTAAATATTTACCTTTTTTCCCCTCGTCTATATTCCATTCGAACCACTCCACATATCTGTACTGGTCTGTCCTGATTGCGTAACCCATATATTCTTTACCTTCATAATCTTTGTGCATACGTCCAAACCTTCCTTGAAGGAATTGACAGAATACTGCAGTTTTCCATTGGATTTCCGGATCATCCAAAAGTGGTGTTACACTTACACCATGTAAGTATTCCGGTACATCCAATCCTGCCATTTCACAAAGTGTAGGATAAATGTCTACAAATTCTGTGAGTCGATTACAGAGTTTTCCCTTTGCATTAACTTTCGCTCCGGAGATGATCATTGGTACACGTGTATCAATCTCGTAATTAGTTTGTTTACACCAGGCGTTGTGCTCACCAAGTTTCCAGCCATGATCACCCCAGATTACCACAATTGTATTTTCATATAATCCCAATTTTTTAAGGCCATTTATTAATCTTCCGATCTGTGCATCAATATATGAAACACTGGCATAATAACCATGCTTTAGTAGCCGTTGTCTTTTTTTGCCCAATGATTCTCCCTCGGGGTATGGAAGATCCCTGAAGTCTTCATAACTACGTAATTCATCACTCCTGTTCATTGCATAAATCGGGCTATTGGAAGGTAAGAATTTGTTTTCTGCTAATGGAATTGAATCTCTGTTATAAAGATCCCAATATTTCTTGGGTGCATTGAAGGGGAGGTGTGGTCTGTAGTATCCTACTGCTATGAAGAAAGGTTGATCTTTGTTTGCCAACTCATCCATTTTTTTCAAGGCCGCTGTGGTTTGTGCCCCATCAAAATAAGCATCATCTGCTACGTCTGCTATTTCAGTAGCAACTGTTTTAATATACCAATACCCTAACCTATCGATCCGGTCGACACCATTTTCGATATATTCAAGTTTCTTTTCCTCAATCCTTCTAAGATTTTCATCATTTATATATACTGCATCGGGGTCAAATGGATATCCGTCAACATGAGGTTTTTCTGTCCAGGAAATAGAATCAGGGTAAATATTATGAAAGATCTTTCCTATGCCATACACATAATAGCCGTTGATTTTGAAATACTGTGGTAAGGTTACTATGTCAGGCAGATTATTCCGAAATTCCGTCCTTAAATCCCATACCCGTACTGAGTCAGGTCTGAGTCCGGTTAACAAACTTACTCTCGAAGGATTACAAACTGCCTGTTGGCAGTATGTCCTGGTAAACGTTACACCTTCCTGTGCAAGCCTATCAATGTTTGGAGTAACTGCAACAGGATCGCCATAACATCCAAGATTAGGTCGGAGATCATCTACCGGAATGAATAAAATATTTGGGTAAGATTGTTTTGACATTTCCTCTTTTATAGAACAAGAATAAAGAATCAAGCTCAAAAGAGATAAAGAGACAAAGTGTAGTAAATTTTTATAGTATTTCATAAAACTAATATTTTGAACATTATTATATCTGGTAAAGAACAGCCCTTGTTTGTTATCGGCCATTATTATTTGTTTATGACTTTATCAGTAAAGCACAGCGCTATAACCGCAAATTTACTAGCGTATAATATTAGTACAAATATAGTAAAACAACTTTACCATCTTTACTAATATAGAAATTACAAATACTTTAAATCCATTACTCGTTATTATTCAACTTTCTTGTAACTCTTACTCAAAAATGTAAAATTTATTAATCAATGTAATGATTACCGTTTTAGATCAGGTGTATTAAGAATCAAATAAAGTATCTTTATGAATAGATATAGTTATTGTTTGATTGTATTTTATGCTTAAAAATTTGAATGTGTTTTGCTAAAACGAGTATTGATTTGAGAAGATTTTTATTTATTCTCAGTATTCTAGTTGTTTTCGGGTATTCAATTACCTGTTACAACTGTTACATTAGTAACAAGGGTGATACTGAATTGGTTGAATATTATCTAAACGGCGTTTCACCCGGTTTTCAAAAAGAAAGCTTGTTTTACTCAACCTTCCTTAACGGCAATATATTTGTCACTACCAGCGAAAACGGACATGTTTATAAAGTATCTGTAAATGAAAATAAGATAGTTCATGATTATGGCTCAGTTGGTTATGATTTGTACTATGATCTCAAACAAGCCGGTCCTTTAGTAAATGATGGTCGGTATATTTATGGATCTAATTATCCGAACTCTCAACTTTTTTATTTAGATCCGGCAACTGATCAATCATTCCCAAATACATATGAATTATTGGATCAATCCAAATTAAAAGAAAACTCCATTACGCAATTTTATGATGCAGAAATATTCGAAGAGCAAGACCATAAGTATGTTTTAATTGGTGCAAAATTTAACAATCAAAACAAAAAATGTGCAAAGTTTGTAAAATGGGATATTGCAGATTCCGAGAACATGAAAGAATATGAGATAGTTACATTAAATGGTTATCCTCAGTTTGTTGAAGATATTGAGATAGCAAATTTTATAGATGAACGAGGTTTAAAAAAATGTGTTTATCTTGGAATAACCTCTCAAAATAATCATCACTTGGAGTATGTTGTTGTTTACGATATTCTCTTAAACAAGATTTTGTTTTCCCTGGATCTAACTATACCTAAATATAAAAATGCATTTGGTCAAATCCGTAACCTAAGTGCCGACAAAAGTAATCCGGGAGTTATTTGGTTGTTTGAAAGAACTGAGTCTGATAGATTCCCAATAAAAATTACCCGGTTTGATATTAATACACAAAAATATGTTACCCAAAGAACTAGCTGGAAAAGACCTTATAATAAATATTACTTCAAATCACTACCAGGGAAAATCATAACTAATCATGCAGTTATTAAAACGGAAGAGAATTTCAATCAAGCAAGCATTGAAAGATATAACCCACCTCAAAATGCTGATCTTCATAGCTTTGATATTCTTTTCGATGGTGAAGAAATGGTTTATGGAATTGACAATAGCCGGGGTTTGCAGGATAAATACATATACAAAGTAAATCTTTTAGAAGGTAGAGGTATTACTAAAAATTTAATTCCTGAACCAAACAATAATATTAAGAAAAATCCTTCAGGTGGAGGTGTGCTAACAAGTCTTCTGGTAAACAATGAAAATCTAATTGGAAGTCTGCATAATACCTTTATTGAAATGAAAACAAATCGTGCATCTAATAGTTGGACAGTAGATAATATTAATGGATCAGTATATACATCATTAGCCGTTCAAGCTGATAATATACTACTTGTAAATAATGAGAAATATGGGCAAGTCTATATCTATGGGTTGTATTCAGGACCTTTTATAAGGATAAAAACACAAAACAAAGATGAGTTTATTGAAATTCGGAAAAAGGTTATTCTCCCTACGCATCAGGTAAGAATAAAAGATATGAAGCAAACAAATGATGGCCAGGTAATTATGGCAACAGGAACTGGGGACCAGTCAAATGATCACGCTTGTCTCCTAAGATTTGATTTAAACGAATATCTCAGTTCTGGAGATGTTTTATTAGAAAAGTTAGGGGAAACAAACCATGGCTATGCTATAACTCAGATTGACTATCAATTTTACGATGGGAAGCATCGTGTTGTGGGAACAGTCCTGGCTTCTCCTTCATATGGACTATTTGTTTATGATATTCCTTCAGATTGGAAGAATCGTGAACCAAAAATTTTTGTAAACGTTGTTTCAGATTACTGGCCAAGCTCAATTAATATTTATAAGAAGAAGATATTTGTTGCTGCCTATCATAGTTTATGGACTTTTGAAAGTGATTCAATAAGTGTTAGTGAAGACTTTTCTTTTAAGGAAGGCTTTAAAGGAGTGAAGCTTTACAAATACTTGTTTAATTATGAATCAAATAAAATTAAACCACTTCAACTCATACTTGGTAATAACAATAAAATGTATTGTTATTCAGAAGCATATTTGTTCGAATTCGATCCTGAAGATATTGGAACTGCTTATCCGAATTTTAATATTACCAAATACAGTGTTCCAGGCTATAACCTGACTACAACTCCAGGGTTAAAAATAAGCTGTTTGACCAAAGATGAAGGAAACAGTTTGAATTATACAATTTATGCTGGAACTTATGTTGGACGAATATTTACACTAAACATTAAACCTGATTAATAAGTAATCACATAAAATTTATCTAATTTAGAAAGGATTAATTTTGCGATTGGCCGTAAAGATTTCTTACAATAACGTAATAAAATAAAAATTCTCGTTTCCAAAATATTGTTCTTTTCATCTATCAGTGGTATAAAAATTGATATTGGGAGGAAATGAAAAAAATATTTACAAATTACAAGGTATTAGTAGAATTTATAGTAGACGATTATGGTAAAACAAAACGTATGTTCGCCAATGATTTAGGTGTTTCACAGAACACATTAAATTCCTTATTATCTGGCAAGCAACCTGGACTCAAAACTACAAAACTCCTGAACACTTTTGTCAATGAACATTATGGTTCAAGAATAGAAGAGAAGAACAATAAAATGCAGTTAGTCAAGAAACAAGTATTTGAAAAAACAAGTGAATCCCAAATCAATCAATATAACTTAGAAACTTTCAATGTCACCTCATCATTAACAAAGGTGCAGATTTACTTGATAGATCAATTAAAAGAAAAAGACGAAAGAATAGCCAGTTACCGCAAACTATTATTAAAGTGGTATCCACACATCCCAAATGAATTGTTACGAGTTAAAAGAGATCCTGATAAACTTAAATAAGTATCTCTGAAACTAAAATTGTTTAGCAATTAGAGTACATATCGTCAAAAACTACTAAACTATTACTTCGATTATAAAAATTAAACAGTAAAGACAATACAAAAAAATAGATTTCATTTTAACATCTTGTTATTATGTTAATCAAGAGTCATCTTTTTTATAACATCCTCACAACATCAGATTATAAAATTTAAATACTCCAGAAGCCTCATCTATTGCTTCGTGGAAGATTATATGTTTTCCAGTTCGAACGCCTCACCTTAATCCCCAAACCATAGAAAATTGCAGAGCTCGATGAAATATTTGCCTGACTGTTTCAATTGGTAGCTATATTAAATGTAGGTGATTGTGTGGTATATTCCAGAAAACTGATATAAAGATTAGAATGGGTCACAAGTCATAAATTTACGATATCCGATCAATTTTTATATATATTATTGACCTTATTTTAATTGTATTTTTTTAAAAACTCTTTTACAATTTCTGAAACATCAGAATGAAAAATATATCCTAATTTCTCATTCGACCATTTACTTTTAAACGATTTCCATTTTAGAACAATGTCTTCATCTGTTAAATTGTCATAATTTTCTCCCAGACTCTTAAATATACCTTTTAAAGAATTTATAACCTCAGGTTTAGTTTTTGTTTGAAATTCTATATTAATCCACCCATCAGGGTCTTGACTCACGGCTTTTTTTAGTTTGATTACATTTTGATAAAAACCTCTGTCAAATGTTTCTAATTCTTTTCTGCAATTCTCTAATTCTTCGTAGATGTCGCTACATACTTCAGAAGTGTCTATTATTTTTTCCTTGGAATAAAGATTGTTGGAAATACGACTAATTTTTTGCTGGAGAGTTGAATCTGGAAATTCACTAAAATGGCTTTCCCATATATCAACTAATGCTAAATTTTGCTCATTTTCTTCACGCAAGAATACCTTGCTAGATAGTTCTAAT
>JARRKK010000128.1:6812-13386 GCA_037388105.1 Ignavibacteriaceae bacterium
AAAAAAACGGATAAAAACACAGCCAAAATAAAATAATTTCTTATTGATTTTAACATTGGTATCCTTACATCCGTCTTATCTTGTTCTTTTGTTAGTAGACGATAAGAAAGAATAGCTAATGCTAAGGAAATTCCAATTGCACCATACTTTAAAAAATCTATTAATTCCATAATCGTTTTACATATAAATAGTAAATCATTCTAATTTTCACCAACATCTAAATAAACCTGTCAGTATAACAATGGTATGTTAACCACCATGCAACCGTATTGTGTTTTAACGGCAAAATAAGTACCAAACCAAATTAGAATAGAAATGTTTAAACACCGCTCCATTTGACTTATTTGTAGAATATCTATTGCTTATTTTTGTGCTGAAAGACACGGATTGTACGTGTGCGGCAATGAATACTGACATAAAATTGAAGAAGGAGATTATGAGCATCAATTCATCATCTGAACCAAGGATAAAGGTGTAGACTATAAAACAAAGGGTTGGGTTGCGTTGTAGAAACTAGCAAGCGATCAAGAACAAAAAATATATTTCCGCTTCTTTATAATTAGTTCAGTATTTTTAATAACTGGTTCTTATGATGCTCTAACTCAATGACAATTTATTATTCTATGAAACTATATACTTTGCTATGTTAACAAAAGTAAAAACAATACAATATTTGTTATTAGTAATTGCATTTCAATTCTTTTTTGTGAGTACAGTCTTACCGCAGCACCTTGAAAATTATAAATTCTCAGGTTCTCAATTTTTTAATGTGGGAATGTTTTCAGTTGTTGGTAATAATTCCTGGTCTCCTAATCCGGGAACAGAGGAGTTTAGAAATGAACTTCGATCAATTTGGCAAGGTACTAACAATGAGATCACAGCAATAAATTCGGTTCATACATACGGTCATTACATAGGGGAAAGCGTTTTTTGGACAAATTATTTAAATGATTTAAGTATGATTTCAGATAGTTTAAAAACGCTTGCTGATTGCGTTTTCGGATATGTTGATACAGATGGTGACAGTTTGATTAGTCAGGACGAGCTAAATGCTTTTACTACTTTGTTTGATGCCTTTTTGACAACTCCAAACTCGGATTATATACTTGGTTGGTATATTGCTGATGAACCCTCAGCACATGGTTATGATCCAGTTGAACTGGAAAAAATTTATAATGCAATTAAACAAAGGGATAGCAGACCTGTTTATATTGCCGAAGCACTGCTTGAAGAAGATTACTCCCGCTTCCCCTGTGATATCTTAATATTGGATGACTATTACTATTCCATAAATAACTTTACAGATGCGGCAACTCTGGCTTTGTGGAGATATATTATACCGCAAGCACGGGAACAATTAAAAAATGCCGGGCGTGAAGAGACTGAAATTCATGCTCTCCTTGTAGCCGGAGAAGAAATTTTTCCTGATACTTTTAATGAAGAGTTTATGACATCGCATGGTTTAATGCATTCGGCAATAAGAACAGTTTTGGAACTGGGTGTTGATGGAGTTTGGTTTTATGCATGGAGGGCAGGTGCAATTAATGAAGAGGATGCGGTAGATCGCTGGTTAACAGAGCAGTATTATGCTGAAGCTGTTGAAACAGAGTTCCACGATAGAGATTTTCTTGTTACAGCTTTCAATAATCAAAGTAAAAGTAAAATCGTTGTTAGTGATATTGGGGGTGGTCAGTCACCTGATGAAGGGTTGAATTATATTTTTAATAATAGGATTGATGCATTGGCAAGCGGTGATTTTCAAGGTAGCAATGATTTGGAAGGTAATACAATATTTTACGATTTAAGTTACCGGTTCGAAGATGGATATAGAAGCAATGGAGATGGAGATGATGAACTAATCACAGCATTTAACAATGGAAACATATACTATGATGAAAGTGGAAATCGTCCGGATATGTTGCTAATCAATTCAGTTGAGGAAAATGTATCAGCCATTACTTCGGGTGATTTTGACGGCGACGGTGATTATGAAATAGTAACAGCTATCCAAACTGGGAATGACTGTAAAATTTATGTGAGCGATGACGGAGAAGCTGGAAGCATCAACGATTATCAAATTTATTCGTCATATTATTTTAGAGTAACAGCATTAACATCTGGTGATTTTGATGGTGATGGCAGGGATGAATTAGTAACTGCCATTTCAGATTCCCAATTCACAGATTCATATATCTATGTGGATGATATTTCCACAACAGGAATAGCAGTTGGCGGATTACCCTGGTATGGACCAAGTAATGAGTTTCATGTAACAGCATTAACTTCGGGGGATTTTACTGAAGATAATATTTTCAGAGATAGATTGGTATTTTCTCTATCCAATGCGGACCTTGTAGATACAAAAATTTATTGCACAGATTTAAACAATTTCTCATTCGATACTTCGCATGTATTCTTCGGTCCGGATAATTATTGGAATGTTACTGCAATGACTACCGGAGATTTTATAGATGATTATAAAATAACTAAGGAGTTAATAATTGCATTTACCAACGGTTCATTTGATCAAACCATAATCTATAAAACAGAAGACCCGGTTTTAGATGGAATCGGTACAACAATATATGATCCCGGTTCTCCAACTGATTATTACGTTTCGGCAATGACATCTGCTAGCTTTAGAGAATCAACTCATCCGGTAACATCTGTCCAGGGAAATCATGGCTCGAATAATAACACGACAGTTAAGAGTTTTTATCTTCTTCAAAATTATCCCAATCCGTTTAATCCCAAAACAAATATAGGATTTCGGATTGTTGAACGTGGATTTGTGAAGTTGAAGGTTTATGATGTTCTGGGAAAAGAAATAACTTCTCTTGTTAATGAGGAAAAGGGTGTGGGTAATTATGAAGTTGAATTCAATGGAAGTGATTTATCAAGTGGAATATACTTCTATAGATTACAGGTTGAGGAATTTGTAGAAACGAAGATGATGATACTATTGAAATAATTTACTTTCTCAACTATGTCTGCACATTTTTTAGGAACTCATTAGGGGAGCCCTGATTACAATATTTTCACGTCTATTCATACTCTTGATTCAATTAGGTTAAATATGGTAATATTTAATTTTCATTAAAGTTATATAGTGTGCTGATGAGCCAATAAAAGAAAACCATCTTTCATTACAAAAGATGGTTTGAGAGAAAAATGTATAACCATGATGTGGGGTTACATTTCCATACATTCATGCACTTCAATATCACATCCCCCTGTCCAGGCTAAATGAGGGTGGTTACTCAGAAGTGACTTTGCTTCTTTCATGTCCTTAGCTTGAAGAATAGAATAACCAGTAACCTCTTTCGTACTCGTTTCAGAGCTGCCATCTGGAAGTAATCTAGTTCCTCCAATTAATGGGGCACCAAAATCTACAAGCTTATTTCCAACGGAATCTTTCTAGGCAAGCCACGGTTTCATTCCTTCTGCTTTTTGCTCCGGTGTTGCACTCTCCATTTGAGCTACTGCCTCAGCAGGAGCGTGATAAATCACCATAAATTTTTTCATTGTGTCACCTTTAATTAAGTTGATGTTAATTTACTTGTTGGTTTAATATATAGAAGAATTTATTTTAAATAAACTTATATAATTATCTTACTACTTCTCCATTTTTCACTCTGGTTTTGAAAGTTTTCGATCAGCACGGATCTCACCTATATGGTAATAAGCTACTATTTCTTCAATTAGATTATTACTTATAAAATACCATTCGCTTACGTCTAATTTAAAATCTCTCTGAATAGCATTGTACCTGACACAAGCTTTATCCATGTTATAAATCTCATCTTGTATTACAAAGCGATAACCCAAAAATTTATCTTTGTTTGCTTCAACCAGGTTGATGTATTCCTCTCTACCATTTATAGTTCCAAATGGACTAGTATGTTTAAAATTCTCGGTGATTGGTAAATTATAAAAATCACCCTCTTCCCACTTCCCAAACCATTTTTTCACTAACTTTTTTGAGTCCATCATTTAATGCCTCTTTTATTTTATTGTCTAACATCCATGAACCTGAGATAGCAGCTCCTCTCTACTGTTACTCTTATAAACATTAAAACGGTTAGCTTTCCCATATTTATCAGCCCTTCCAATCATTTTTGTTTATACGATAGGTTAGTTCATTTTGATTATATTTTATCAGATGATGATATTTTAATTTCGTTATTTTCTTCCCGCCAATTTTCTCAACAGACTTTTGAGAACGGATATTATTTTTCCCAATATAAAAAATCACATCTTCTATTGATTCAAAAGCATAATCAATCATTAATTTTTTTACTGATTTGTTATATACTCCTCCCCAGTATTTTCGTGAAAGAAACGACCATCCGATTTCAACAGCAGATTCAGCACCGTTTATGGGTTTGAATCGTGTGCTTCCAATTACTTCATTACTTGCTTTATCTGTTATTAGTAGTGCTCCTTTAGATTCAATAGAGTCTTTAAAAAAGTCTGTAAAAACTTCTCTTTTAAATCGGTCATTATTTGGATGTTGTTCCCAAATTAATGGGTCTTTTGCTGCCTGATATAATGATTCAAAATCATTTTCTCGTAATGGTCTCAATATTACTATTTCATTTTCCAAAGTTGGTTGTAAATCCAGGATCATATTTTTATTAGATGAGATTTTTATTAACTGTTAACTTTTCTTTGTTTGTTCAATCGATAATATAAAAATAGTTGATAAATATTAGTAAGTAGAAATGATGAGATTTAATTACCTAACACCAATCAACATCATAAACTGATATGGTTCAAGAGTCAGGTTTTGTGCTGCAGTAATTATTTTTCCCCCAACAACATCCGTGACCGTTTTGCTCAGACCTAAAAGCCTTAGCTTGTTTCCGGCAATGTTTTGTCCCTTGTCACTGAAGTTTGCCAGAATGAATACACTATTGTTATCATAATGTCTGAAGTATGTAAGCAGGTGATCATTTTTCATATCAACGAACTCCGTGTCAGGGCCGGAGAGTGCCAGGGTTTTTTCACGAAGCTGTAAAAGTTTCAATAACCCATTAAACAATCTGCCTGTTATTGATTCCGGATCAGATCGTTGTTTAAATTTTTCCCAATCAAAGTTTGGACGGTGGATCCATCTGCTGTCACCAATTTTCTCAGGCGATTGTTCATAATTGTAATCATTCAACATCCCGATATCATCTCCGATATAAATAAGAGGTATTCCACCCATCGTTAATATAACTCCATGTAACAGATGTATTCGTCTAATTGCCAGTTCTATTTTTTGTGGATCATTTTCTTCAAGTGCTTGCTCTAATCCCGCAAGCGATGCGGTTGTTCCGCTTACTCTACCTTGTTTTGTGTTAGGATCTTCCTGAAATGGTAAACCTTTTGCAAAGCTTTCGGGTTGGCGACCGGTATAAAATTCTGAAAGAAATCTTCTATGTTCGGTAGGATTAATTTTCAAATCTTCTGCGTCATCATTTGAAAATGACCAGCCAATGTCATCGTGACTCCTGATGTAATTTACCCACATACAATTATTGGGAATGCCAAACCTTTTTTCAAGAGCATTACGCAGAAGGATAATCTTTTGGGTAGCAAGCGATTCCCAGAGCAGAGCCATCATCTGTGGATTGTATGAAAGCTGACATTCATCTTCACTGATATATTTATTCACTTCATCGGGATGAACAATTGCTTCAGATTTAAATAAGAAAGATGGTGCAACAATTTTCATCACAGCATTGAATGCTTGAATTATAATGTGTGCCTCAGGAAGATTTTCGCAGTTCGTACCCATTCTTTTCCAGATGAATGCAACTGCATCAAGCCTTAATATTTCAACTCCGTGATTTGCAAGAAACAACATCTCGTCAGCCATTCTATTGAACACCACAGGATTTTCGTAATTCAAATCCCATTGGTAATTATGGAAAGTTGTCCAGACCCATTTTTTTATTCTGCTTCGATAAGTAAAACAACCTGGATGATCATCCTGGAAAACAGGAGTAATAGTTTTTTCATATTCCTCAGGAATTTTTCTATCAGGAAACATCCTGTAATAATTCTGAAATTCTTCTTCCCCGGTACTTGCTAGTTTAGCCCATTCATGATCATCAGCTGTATGATTAAAAACAATATCTATAACCAGACTTATTCCGTGGTTACGCATTTCGCCTGCCAGCTCTTTCAAATCAGCCATTGTTCCGAGGTCAGGACTAACCTCCCGGTAGCTGCTGACTGCATAACCTCCGTCATTATCTCCTTCGGGTGATTTGAAGATCGGCATTAAATGCAGGTAGGTAATTCCGAGTTCTTTTAGATATGGAATTTTCTCCTTCATTCCTTTCAGGTCACCTGAGAATAAATCGACATAACAAACCGCACCTAACATTCTGTTTGATTGATACCACTGTGGATCATTTTCGCGAATTGCATCCAGTGCTTTCAACTCTGCCGGTCTTTCAATCCAGGCTCTGGTTGCTGTATGGAGGATATCAGCAAGATGGTAAAAGAAATCATATTCTTTTCCGTAAAGCTGATGAAGTAATCCAAACAATCTGGTAAAATGACGTGAAAGTCGTTCAAC
>JARRKK010000129.1:0-9813 GCA_037388105.1 Ignavibacteriaceae bacterium
TGATTTCCTTAAAAAATTTATTGCATTTGGTATATGGTTTATCAAATCACTTGCCATAATTGAGTATTCAGTTTTACTCTTTATTAGAAGATCGGCAGCTAAACCATGTATGTAAACTGCCGCGACAACAGCTTTTTCAATATCTGGCTGCTGAGCAAGCAAACCGGCAATAATTCCGGATAATACATCACCGGATCCAAATTTTGCTAAAGCAGGATTTCCCGATGAATTAATGAGTGCATCACCAATTGGTGTAAAAATAATAGTAGGTGCACCCTTTAGAACTAAAAATGATCCGGTCTTCTTTACAAATAAATGACCCTGTTTTAGAATATCCCTTTGCAATATATCGTTGCTCATTCCGGTCAGATCACAAAATTCTCCATGATGGGGAGTGAGTACTAAATTTTTCAAGTTCAGATTTTTAAATCTGTTCTTCCCAATTGCAAAAAGTGCATCGGCATCAATTACTGCTCTGTTAAATTTTCTGCCTTTAAGAATATTAATTACCGCTTTTTGCGTTTTTGTGTTTCTACCAATCCCCGGACCAATCATTAGTACATCTGCCCATTTTATACCACCTGTTAATTCATTAAGGTTATCGGGCAATAAAAATCCTTCTTCCTTGTCCGAATAAGGATGTACAACAACTTCACGAACTTTCCTTTGTACAAGACTTCTCGCCGATTTTGGAAAAGCCAGGATGGATGCACCGGCACCGATTTTAAATGCAGATACAGAGGCTAACATTGCAGCCCCGGGATATGCTTCTGATCCAGCAATATTTAGCACCTTCCCTGCAGAATATTTATGAATATTCTTTTTCTTTTGAGGTAGACCAGCAAGTGCATCTTCCGGTTCAACGAGATATTCGGATGTATTTAATGATTCCATATAAGTATCAGATATTCCAATACTTCCCTTTCTAATTTCTCCGGCGTGAAGAAAGCCATCTCCAAAAAACAAACCACGCTTATAACCACCTAAAGTGATTGTCATATCTGCATTAAATTGATTTTCAGAAAAACCCTTATCGGCATCTAATCCAGTGGGTATATCTACTGCAATTTTTATTTTTATTATTTTATTAAGTTGATTAATAATTGATAGATATGGTTCTCTAAGACTTCCCTTTGTCCCGCTACCAAGAAGTGCATCACATATTATATCGCATTTTTTTATGGCACTTAAACTTTTGATTGATCGGTATTTTGTAATAGACAAGTTAAGCAAAACCATCTCCGCCATTATTGCCATTACCGCAGATTATGCCAACCGAACTGAAAATAAAATCTGAAATTATATTTTGAAATATCTCCCGCGATGCATTTTCCATCAAAACAATTCCCGGCATTCCTAGTTTGTTGATGGCATAGTTATCAACGTTACGGATTTGTTTTGTGGAGTAAAGAGGTATCATTACTTTACGTCATTTGAGATAAGAAATTTATAATGTCTTAATTATAAAAATGATGTTATCAAATCTATTAATGAACCCGGAGCCAACCCTAAAATTATCACAAGCAGAACGGAAATGACTACAGCAAAAATTTCACTGTACGAGTAAACCGGTTTTTCATGAAGTTCAGAAGTTTTAAAATACATTACTACAACAATGCGGAGGTAGAAGTAAACGCTAATAACACTAGATATAATTCCTACAATAGCCAGCCAAGTTAAATTTGCATTGATTGCTGCGATGAAAACATAGTACTTTCCAAAGAAGCCTCCAAATGGAGGAATTCCAGCAAGGGCAAACATCATTAAGCCTAATAAAGCTGCAATCATTGGGCTCCTGGTGCTCAATCCAGCGTAGGAATCAATATCTAAATTGGTTTCGTTTTTACCTTCAACTATTGCTATAATTCCAAATGAAGCGAGATTCATAAATGTGTATACAGCAAGGTAAAATATTATTCCAGCAACACCAAGATTGTTGCCGGCAGCCAGACCAATTATCATATAACCGGCATGAGCGATGGATGAGTAAGCAAGCATTCTTTTTATATCCGATTGCATAATAGCCACAATACTTCCATAAAGCATTGAGCCGGGACCCACATATGAAAAGGAAATGCTGCTATCTTAAATGAAAAACCTATCAGGAAAAGCAATACACCGGATAGAAAAAGTACATTACCACTGAGTGCGCTAAAATCCGTACTGATCGTATCAATAGAAGTTGTTGTTGCTTTACCGTAAATAAGAGCAATACCATAAACGATAAAACCTGTGGCAAATGCCCCAAGAAGAAAATATTTCAGCGACGCTTCATTTGCCGATTTACTACTTCTATTAAATCCGGCAAGTACATAAAAAGCAATTGACATTATTTCAAGACCGAGAAATATCATAATCAGATCTTTCGAACCCGCAATCAGCATCATTCCAAGAACAGAAGTCTGAATTATTATATAATATTCACCAAAATTTGATCCATACTTTATTATATAATTGATTGAAAGAAGACAAACAATCGCTGCACTGATATTGAACATAAACCAAAATATATTTACTATACCCCCCGTTGCAAGCATCCCCTGCATTGTTGTCTCTGTTTTTTCAACTGTTGTTATAGAGTATATTCCAGTTACTAAAAATGTTACAATGGAAATCCAGGCAAGAGTTTTTTCGCTTTTTTCAGTAAACATTTCTACTGTTACTGAAACCAGAATAACTCCGGCAATAATTATTAGTGGGATAATGCTGTTAAATTCCTGAATACTATTTATCATAATTATTCTAAAAATAAGATATCGTGGTCACTCTTTTCGATTCTTACTACATGCTTATCTTCTAAATACAATGCAATTTTTAGATGGTTATCAAAATTAAATATATTTTTACCTTTCTCAACAACAACCATTTTTATTGCTTCATATTTTGATATGCTGCTCTTCAGCCCTTTATATTCATGGAAATAAATATCTGTGAAGTCTTCTTTTTCACGGATAAAAATCCCTTTTGAGCTTGGTGAAAAATCTGTAATGATATCGGATTCTACAATAATTTTCAAAAAATGTGCTGAGAAAGGAAGAATTATTCTGTTATAATAGCAGAGTCCGGTGATGTTTTCCTTTAATACTTGTGCTATAGTCTTCATAATGATTTTTATTTTATTATCTAAAGAAAATTAACCAAACAACCAAAAAGATTGGTATCAATATTGGGATTGAATATTTGATCATATACGTAAAGAAACTCGGCATCTTGATTCCAGCGCGTTCACAAATCGACTTTACCATAAAATTAGGCCCATTACCAATATAAGTCATCGCACCAAAGAATACCGCTGCAACAGAAATGGCTCTTAAATAAATATCATCTTGCATTACAAATTCAACCACATCTGATTTTAGATTAACATCCAACAAATATTTGCCCATTGCAGCGCTAAGAAAATTTAAATAGGTTGGAGCATTATCTAAAAAACCTGACAACGAGCCTGTAGCCCAATAAAATACTCCAGCAGTTAATTTATCCGAAAGTACATTTGCTTCATGAGCAATTAATTGTAAAGCAGGTATCATCGTCATGAAGATGCCTATAAACAGATAAGCTACTTCTTTTATTGGTTCAAAATCAAATTCGTTAGCTTTCAGAATTTCCTGATCTGCTTTCTTATAAGAAAAATAAATTACAGCTAACATTATTATTTCACGAATTCCAAAAGGTAATGGGGAAAGACTTGGTACCCAGGACAATACTGCTGGATCAATAAAAACTGATAAAATTATTATAGTGAGAAAAATTAAATTCTTTGCGCCTTTGAATTCAATTTTTCCTGTAAATTCTTCAGTATCACTACTCGCATTCCCTTTATTAAAAGAATCAAATAAATAAAACACGGCAAGAAGTACCAATAATGTTGGTATCCATATATACCAAACATTTGCTAATACCCAGAAAAAAGGTACCCCACGAAGGAATCCAAGAAATAGCGGAGGATCACCAATTGGGGTTAGGGCACCACCAATATTACTAACCATAAAAATAAAAAATATTATATGGTATGGTTTTATTCGGTTTTGATTCATCTTTATAAAAGGTCGTATCAGTAACATTGAAGCTCCTGTAGTACCAATAACGTTTGCGATAATAGAACCGAATAACAGAAACAATACATTAACAAAAGGAGTTGCTTTCCTGTTTACTCTTAATAAAATACCTCCGGAAGCAACAAACAGGGATCCCAACAAGGCAATAAATGAGAAATATTCTGCAAGTGAGTGTAGTAGGCTATGAGAATCGTTTAATACTGCTAAATAATATATTACTGTTATAGAACCGAGTACCATTGCAACTTTAGGATAATTACGTTCCCAAAAATGATGATAAAAAAGAGGACCTGTAGCTATCATTAAAAGAAGTACTATAAAAGGGGCTACCATGTAAACAGGTGGCAGTTCGTGCATAAATTCCCCTTCCTCAGAGATATCAGATGTTACAACTTGAGTTGTATCATTTACATTTTCATTAGCAGTTAACTTATCTACAAAAATGAAAAACAAAATTAGGACGAGTACTATTTGTATGAATTGCTTACCGTACATTAAATACCTATTTCAATACCGCTTTTGGCGGTTCAAAAACTTTTTCCAATACATGGTTTGTATATGTTTTAGAAACATTTAGAAATGTACTCGGATATATTCCGATCCAAACAATGAAGATTATTATTGGAATTAATACAAAAATTTCTCTCCTGTTAAGGTCCGTCAGTTCCTCGAGTTTTTGATTGGTAATTCGTCCGAAGACAACACGTTTATACATCCACAATAAATATACGGCAGCCAAGATAACACCTGTAGCAGCGAAGATTGTAAACCACCAGCTATTTAGTACAGATGATTTAAAGGAACCGAGTAGTATTAAAAACTCACCAATAAAACCGTTCAATCCCGGTAATCCAATTGAAGATAATGATACAACCAGAAGGAAAAATGAAAATACCGGGACAACTTTAGCTATTCCTCCGTAGTAAGAAATTTCCCTTGTATGAGTTCTTTCATATACCATACCTACCAATAGGAACAAGGCACCGGTTGATAAACCATGATTAATCATTTGAATAATTGACCCTTGTATAGATTCTTCCGTCAATGCAAATATTCCGAGGATAACAAAACCCAGGTGCGCAACCGAAGAATAAGCAACAAGCTTTTTCATATCTGTTTGTACCATTGCAACTAAAGCACCGTAAATGATACCAATTATAGCAAGGATAGACATGAAAGAAGCAAAACCAATTGAAGCCTCAGGGAAAAGAGGCAGGTTAAATCTGAGCATGCCATACGTTCCCATCTTAAGCAGCACTCCGGCTAATATTACACTTCCTGCGGTAGGCGCCTGCACATGTGCATCCGGAAGCCAGGTATGAAATGGAAATAATGGAACTTTTATTGCAAAGCTGATTCCGAAAGCTATGAACAAATAATTTTGTATTGAAAGATTGAACAGCGGAGCTACATTATAAAGTTTTGGAAGGTCCGTTGTGAATTCACCAATATAACTGGATGCATGAATAGCCAGCCATATAATAGCAACGAGCATGACTAAACTGCCTGCCATTGTATAGATGAAAAACTTTACAGCAGCATAAATTTTTTCCTGCCCACCCCAAATACCAATAATAAAATACATTGGGATCAGCATCGCTTCCCAGAATATATAAAAGAGGAATAGATCGAGTGAAACAAATACACCCAGCATACCTAGCTCCAGTAAAAGCATAAATACTGTGAACTCTTTCACTTTTGTTGTAATACCCGACCAGCTGGAAATTAAAGTTAGCGGTGTCAGAAAAGTAGTTAGAAGAATAAGTAGCAAGGACATTCCATCAATACCAACATGATATTGGATATTAAGATTATCAATCCATTTGAACTTATGAACGAATTGGAAATCGGGACTGGTGGAATCAAAACTAAAATAAATAATCAGAGAGACAATAAAGATTAAAAGCGATATAATCAGACCAAAATATTTTATAAGATTTTCTTTATCCGCTTTAAAGAAAAGTAATAAAAAAGAACCGATTACCGGAATCAGTAGCAAATATGTTATTAATAAACTGTTTTCCATTTATTACAAACTTAAAATGAGCCAGAAAAATGCTATCAGAATTCCTATCATCATAACTACTGCATATGATTGAACAAAACCTGTTTGTAATTTTCTGATGAGCGATGAAATATCCCCTATAGATACCGCAAGAGTGTTTACCAGACCATCGATAATTTTGTTATCAACAATTTTCCATAGAATTGAACGCGAAGTATTTATTGTTGGATTAATAATTGTTGCATCGTAAACTTCATCCACATAATACTTATTGAATAACAAGGTATATATATATTTAAAACGTGCAACAAGATTTCCGGCAATCTCGGGGTTTTTCAGATAAATTTGTCTCGCTGCAAAGATTCCTGCTAATGCACCTACTACAGATATTACCATTAATATAATTTCCTCAAAATGGGTATGGGATCCAAAATGATCTAACTTCAATTCTGCAGACTTAAATATCGGTGCCATCCAATTATGAAAAGCATTACCATGCTCACCAGAAAAGATTTCAGGGATACCAATAAAGCCACCAATTGCTGAGAGTATTGCAAGAATGACTAACGGAGTTGTCATCACACCTGGCGATTCATGAGGATGAGCTTTCGATTCATCAAAACGCTGTGTGCCGTTAAATGTAAGAAAATGAAGACGGAACATATAGAATGCGGTCATCACTGCAGTAAGAACGCCTATCGCCCAAAAAACGTAACCGAGATTTGTATACGAGAACCACAGTATTTCATCTTTACTAAAGAAACCAGATAATGGTGGAACACCAGAAATTGCAACTGCTGCTACTAAAAAGGTTCCGTAAGTAACCGGCATGTATTTTTTTAATCCGCCATATTTTTGAATATTCTGTTCTTCATGCATTGAATGAATAACAGATCCTGCACCAAGAAAAAGTAATGCCTTGAAAAATGCATGAGTCATCACATGGAAAATTCCTGCGGAAAAAGCTCCGGCACCCATAGCTAAAAACATATAACCGAGTTGGCTTATAGTTGAATACGCAAGAACCTTTTTGATATCATTCTGCACCAAACCTATTGTAGCTGCAAACAAAGCTGTAAACACACCTATCACAGCAACTATCAACATTGTCGTTGGAGCTGATGCATACAAAACTGAAGTCCGTGCAACCATATAAACACCAGCTGTAACCATAGTTGCTGCATGTATTAAAGCTGAAACTGGTGTAGGACCAGCCATCGCATCCGGAAGCCAAACGTAAAGAGGAATTTGTGCTGATTTACCAACTGCTCCAATAAATAAACACAAAGTAATTAAAGTGAAAATGTGTTCAGGTACATCAAAAGCAATTGTGCGTGAGAAAACTTCGGAGAACTTTAATGAATTGAAGAAGAGATATATAAGAAACATCGCCAATAAAAATCCAACATCACCAATCCGGTTAACTATAAACGCTTTTAATCCTGCGGCAGCAGTTGTACTCTTTTCAAAATCCCTTTCATACCAGAATCCAATCAGTAAATATGAACACAAGCCAACTCCTTCCCACCCTAAAAACATCAGTACGAAATTGTCTGCAAGTACTAGGTTCATCATTGCAAAGATGAAAAGGTTTAAGTATGTAAAGAAGCGCCAGAACGCATTATCACCGTGCATATAACCTATCGAATAAACGTGAATAATAAATCCCACGCCGGTTACAATTAATGCCATAACCAAGGAGAGTTGATCAACCTGATATGCAAAACTTACATCAAGAAATCCTACTTTAAGCCAGGTGAATAATTCTGAATAATTTGTTCTAAGATTCGCGGGAAGAGAAAGGGTTTCAACGAATGCAATCAGTACAACAATAAAAGCTAAACCGATTGATCCGCTGCCGATTATTCCGATTATTTTTTCGTTTTTAATTTTTGTACCGAATATTCCATTGATAAGAAACCCTAACAATGGAAAAAGAACAGACAAATAAATTAGATCAATCATAAATTATCTTGAGTTTCCAATCCGTTTACCATTTGAAGATGTTAAATTTATCTATGCTTACTGTTTGCATATTTCTGAACAACGTTATAATTATAGCTAACCCAACTGCAGCTTCTGCGGCGGCTACTGCCATCACAAAGAATACAAATATTTGCCCTATGGAATTTCCGAGATAAGATGAAAAAGTAATTAATGTAAGGTTCGCCGAATTCAGCATTAACTCGATACACATAAATACAACAATCGCATTCCTTCTTATCAGTACACCTGCAATCCCGATTACGAACAGGGCTGCACTCAATATTAAATAGTATTCAATCGGTACTTGCATATATCTACTTTAATTTCTTTTTTGCTAAAACTAATGCACCTATTGCAGCCGCCAGAAGTAAATATCCAACTGCTTCAAACGGTAAAATGTATTTTGTAAAAAGAGTTCTACCAATCTGCTCAACAGTTCCTGCCTGTATACTTGCTGTTACTTCCCTGCTCACATCTTCGGACGGCTGCGAGAAAAATATAATGTAAGCTATTTGAACAAATACTAATAGCGAAACAAACACTGCAAATATCTTGAATTTGGCTTTTTCTTCCATAAACCTTTTTTCAAAATCGGGATTGATGAGCATAATTACGAACAGGAAAAATACCATTATAGCACCGGCATATACGATTACCTGTGCGATGGCAATGAACTGAGCATTCAGAGTAAATCATTCTTGGAAATGCAATTGCCTCCCTCAGATGATCGAGACCACATATCCAGCTTACAGTTCTCTCTAATCCTAAACCAAAACCTGAATGAGGTACTGAGCCATACCTTCTCAAATCCAGGTACCACTCAAAAGCATCTTGAGGGAGATTGTGTTCTTTAATTCGTTTTAGTAATTCATCCAGGTTATCTTCCCTCTGGCTTCCGCCAACAATTTCACCATATCCTTCGGGAGCAAGAACGTCAAGAGCAAGAGCTAAGTTATTGTTTTTGGGATCACGTTTCATATAGAATGCTTTTACATCTGCCGGATAACGATGAACCATAACAGGTTTATCAAACTGGTTTGATACAAGTGTTTCATCAGCGCCACCAAGATCCTTTCCCCATTCAAACTCAACACCGTTTTTAAGTAACAATTCAACAGCTTCATCATAAGTTATGCGTGGAAGTGGACGCTTAACATTTTTTAATATCGATGTATCACGTTCTAATATTTTTAGTTCTTCCTCTTTTTCTGTTAGTACTGTCTGAACAATATACTCAAGAAATTCTTCAGCCAGATCCATGTTATCATCCAGATCAGCGAATGCAACTTCCGGTTCCACCATCCAGAATTCTGTTAAATGTCTTCTTGTTTTAGATTTTTCTGCCCGAAAGGTTGGACCAAATGTATAGACCTTTCCAAGCGCCATAGCTCCGGCTTCTGCATAGAGTTGACCGGACTGTGTTAAATATGCATTGCCTAAATCAAAATATGGAGTTTCAAATAATGTAGAAGTGCCTTCTACAGAATTTGGAGTAAGTATTGGCGGATCCATCAATGTAAATCCTCTATCATCAAAAAAATCACGAATTGCTTTAATAATCCTATGACGCACCTGCATTATAGCAACTTGTTTTTTTGATCGGAGCCATAAATGTCTGTTATCTAGAAGGAATTCAATACCGTGTTCTTTAGGCGTGATCGGGTAGTCCTGTGCATTTTGAATAACTTTAAGATCTGTTCCATCAAGCTCATAACCACCAACAGCGCGTGGTTCTTCTTTCACTTTTCCTGTTACCTCGATTGA
>JARRKK010000130.1:0-15861 GCA_037388105.1 Ignavibacteriaceae bacterium
CTGGCGAACTCTTACTAAAAAAATTAAGCGGGATATAAAGGATAAGGATGTTTATCAGGTAGGTGAAACATTTGGTGGAATTGATTTGATAAGCTCATATGTTAATAACGGACAACTGAGCTCGCAGTTTGATTTTAATCTTTATGACGTTGCGTTACCGGTTTTTCTTTATCCTGAAAATTCATTCGAACTTTTGGATCTACAAATACAGAAAACATTTTCTGTGTATGGAGTAAATCATTTGATGGCAAACATTATGGATAGCCATGATAAGGTTCGTTATTTGGCTTATGCTGATGGTGACATTGAATTAAATAGTAATGAAGCCAAAGAACTTGGGTGGACAAACCCACCAGGAGTTGATCATTTATCAAGTTATAAAAAACTGCAACTTTATTTAGCATATATTTTATCAATTCCGGGTGTTCCGGTAATTTATTATGGCGATGAAATTGGAATGACAGGTGCGGCTGATCCTGATAATAGAAGAATGATGCGTTTTGATGATTTGGTAAAAAGCCATGAACAAGAAACATTAATTCAAGTTAGTAAACTGATACATTTACGTAAGAACCATTCCGCACTTCGGCAGGGGAATTTTTATACTATTATAGTAGATAAGAATATTTATGCTTACCTGAGGTCAGACTTTAATGAACGTGTATTAACTATATTAAATAAAAGCGATTATGATCAATCTTTTAAAATTAACCTGCCGGCTATCTATAAGATAGTAAAGGCTATTGATCTGTCAAATGGAGATGCTTATAAAATTACCAACAGTCAACTCAAAATTGAAGTTCCGGCAATAGGATGGAAAATGTTCACTCTCAAATGACGGAAATAATATTGAATGAGTAAATTATCTTAATTCTTCAATTCCTGCCAGATTAAAGCTGCCGCACCCAGAACTGCTGAATTTACATTAAGTAAACCTGATGGTAGAATCTTCACTTTATTCTTGTAGGGAGTGAATAAATACTGCTCAAAATATTTTTTTGTTGGTTCAATGATTAAGTCGCCCGCACTTGCCAGTCCACCAAATAAAAAGATTGCTTCTGGGTCTGTGACAGCTATAGCATTTGCTAACATTCTGCCAAGTGCTTTACCTGTTAAATCAAAGCATTTTAGTGCAATTTTATCGCCGGCTAATGCCTCTTCATAAATTAGCTCAGATGTAATAAGCTTGTTAGGAATTTTCTTTAATTTTGAACTCTTGGGAGATTTCTTAAGCAGTTCTAATGCTGTTCTTACAATTCCGGTACATGAAGCATAAGTTTCAATACAGCCTCTTAAACCACACATACAAAGTCTTCCGTTTGGTTTGTAATTTGTATGACCAAGTTCTCCGGCAAAGCCATCATGACCGTGAACTAGCTTACCGTTTACAACAATTCCGCTGCCTAATCCGGTACCTAAAGTAATTACAATAAAATCTTTCATGTCTTTAGCGGAACCGAATCGCAATTCGCCAATTGCTGTTGCATTTGCATCATTTGTAACGGCAATAGGTATTTCATACGATGCACTTAATATTTTAGCAACATCGACTATACCCCATTTTAGATTCGGGGGATTCTCAACTGTTTTTCTATAGTAGTTTCCATTTGGTGCTCCGATGCCGATGCCGATCAGATTATAATCATTCTTTAGCTTATTGTATCCATCAGTTATACAGCTAACTAAATGATTAAAAAATTTTACCGGACCGGGATAATCTTGAGACTTAAATCTTGTTTCATTTATGCATTCTCCCTCCTTCGCGACAAATCCCATTTTTGTATTTGTACCACCAATGTCTACACCAACAACTATGTTTGTTTTAATCATTAATCATCAAATGGTTTGGATTTTTGAAATCTGCTTATTTGTAAAGTTAACAAATTCATTAAATTTAATCATACTGGTTAACTTGATTTATTTAAGGTTGCAGTTTCATTTGTGTTCAAATTTCTATTGTGCATTTGGCAATCACAAAACTCACTTCTTAAAAAATTAAAAGTATAATGAATTCACTTTGGTTGGAAGACTAATTAAAAAATTTTATTACATTAAATAAATTTTTATAATTGAAGCCAAAATTACTTATCAATCAGATTCAGATTCTTTCATAAATATTGAAGGGATGTAATATGAAATTTATAAAATCCTTATTCCTCGTGACGGTTATTATAAGTAACATTTGGGCTCAATCATTTGAATCGGATCATTTTAGAATTAAAAAATTAGACGAAGGTATTTATGCAGCAATTAGTAAAACTGGAGGTTATGCTATATGTAATTCGGGAATAGTTGACCTAGGTGATGAAACATTGGTTTTCGATACTTTCATTTCACCGATTGCAGCACGAGATTTAAAACAAGCTGCTGAAGTTCTAACAGGTAACAAAGTTAAATATGTTATTAACAGTCATTTTCAACAGATCACATAAGGGGAAACCAGGTTTTTACTAATGCTGATATCATTGCTTCCTAAATAACCAGAAACTTAATCGAAGAATATGAACCGGAAGAATTAGAATGGGAAGCGAAGGTTATTGATCAGAGAATTGAAACAACCGAGCAAAAATTATCTGATGAAACAGATTCGGCTAAAGTTGAACAATTGAAAATGTGGCTTGGTTATTATAATGCAATAAAAGAGTCTGCTACTGAATATACAATCACACTCCCGAATTTTATACTAAAGGATTCGATGGATATTCATGGTAAAGAAAGAAATGTAATCCTTATATCGAAAGGTGAAGCTCATACAAAAAGTGATGTTGTACTATGGCTTCCCGATGAGAAAATATTATTTTCAGGTGATGTAATTTTTATTAATCATCATCCATGGCTCGGTGACGGCTCTCCTGATGAATGGATTAAATATCTTAATTATTTGAAAACACTAAATCCAAAGTATATCGTACCGGGTCATGGTCCTCTAGGTAATAAGGCGAGTATTGATCAAATGATAAAATATTTAAATAATATTTCTGATTTAGTTGATAGTGCAATCCAAAATAATTTTACTGAGGATGAGATTAAGATTATTTCGATTCCTGAAGAATATCAGGATTGGTGGTTCGAACGGTTCTTTCCACCTAATCTGGTTTACCTCTACAAGACTAAAACCGGGAATGTCGATCTGGACTGAGAGATAAAACATTTTCAGACAGAATAATTCTTAATTAAAAGATTTGGAATATTTCCATCAAATTTTGGTTTCTCACAATAACGGTTTAATAAATAATTTTATCTTGACTTTATAGTAAAGATTCAATATCATTATATTGTAGAAACAAAGAAATGAATTAAATGATCATCAATAATAAATATACCATAAAGAAATCTTGTTGCGCTTGTTGTTGTACTTGTTATAACAATGCAGCGGTATATTATTTAAAAGGTATGGTAAAATATTAAGTAACAGTTAAAATTAAAAAGTAATAAGACCCGCTGCAAAACACAGCGGGTTTTTTGTTTTAAACTCGAAATGAACAATAGAATTAAAAATCATATTGAAGGAGAAAAATTCAATGCAGGAAAAAATTAGCAGAGTTGACAGATCGGCTTTGAAATTTAATCAGGGTGCAATCGTTGTCTTCACAGCCATTGCCTTTATTTTTAACTATACCTGGTTGATAGCACTTGTTGCTGTAGTCCTGTTGATTGGGACACTCTTTCCAAAAGTCGGTTTATTTAAGCTGATCTATTTTCACTCATTTAAGCGTTACGGAATTATTAAACCGGATATTGTTGAGGAAAATAATACTCAGCATCTATTTGCTCAGGGATTGGGCGGAATATTTCTTGCAATATCATTCATACTATTGGAATATCTAAATCAACAATTTATAGGCTGGACTTTATCGATATTAGTTCTTACTCTGGCATTTATAAATTTAACGCTGAATTTTTGCGCCGGCTGTTTTATTTACTTTCAATTAAACAGGTTTGGTGTTTTTTCAAATAAAATAGGGGGGAAACAACATGTCTGAGAGATTGATACTATTAGTTTTAGTGCTGTCGGGAATATTTTTTATTTTACGAAAATATTTTAGCAACAAACCGGACAAAACGAATATTGAATTAGATTTTTTAAATGATAATTCTGGATACCCAACAATATTATACTTCTGGACAGAAAAATGTACTCAATGTTTTAATTTGCAAAAACCAGCTATATCAGAATTAATAAAGGAACAAATAAAATTTAAGTTGATATCTGTTAATGCACTTGAGAAAAACGAAATAGTAAAGAAACTGAATATAAAAACTGTTCCAACAACAGTTGTTCTCTCTGAGACCAATGAAGTAAAATTTATCAACAACGGCTTTGTTTCAAAAGACTTACTTGCCTCGCAATTAAAATTGTCTTAATAAATTATTCTTTCTCCGATTTACTTTTACTATGGTTTTTTAAAGGAATCATAAATCTCTTTTCAGCTTTGTTTAGGTATTTGAGACTTTCAAGATCTTGAGGGTCGGTGCTTGGTGACGTGCTAAACCAGGCTTCCAGGATTTCTTTTGCAACCTGTTCTGACACTGCACGCAAGCTCATAGCCAGAATGTTTGCATCGTTCCATTTTCGCGCTCCACTGGCTGTTTCTGCATCGTGACAGAGTGCCGCCCGAATCCCCATAACCTTGTTCGCCGCTAAACTAATACCTGTTCCCGTCCAACAAAATAGAACTGCCTGATCATACTCACCAGTTGAAACTTTTTCTGCTACCTCTACAGCGACCCGGGACCACAAGGCAGGCTCTTTAACCAATGCACCAAAGATTTCAACATCATGTCCTTTCTTCCGCAATTCATCAACAACAACATCTGTAAGATGGGTTTTCATATCACTCCCGACTGCAATTTTCATAATTTTCTCCTTTTAACAGATCATTCTCAAAATTTAAGTCAATCTATTATATTATCCTGAATATTCATTAATATATGTACTAAACTTCAGAGGACTATTTATAATTTACAAAAAAGCACAATTTTAATTTCTGCTTTAAGTCAGGCATCTTAATTAGCTTAAAATAAAAGTCTTTACCTCTTTGTTGAACAAAACCAACGAAGTTAAAGTTTTAATCTATCTCACTAATATAATGTTGTCGGCTTGAATTCAAAATTTGTCGTCACCGTACTGCTTTTTCGTCTGAATTAATTCAATCAATAAAACTTTCTGTTATTAGCTAAAATCAAAACTTTTAATGTAGTTTAAGATCTACTGCTTATAAAAGACTAACCAATATTTACTAATTAATATTCAAAACAACAATCAATCTAAGATATTCGCCATTCCTGATAATCTACCAGATATTATTAGCACAATTTTAAGAGTTCATTGGATGTACTTTTTACCAATTTCTATCATGAAAAGGATAAAACTTCACAATTAATCGTACGCTGATTACTGGCATGGATATTGCCAACTTAGGGGTTAAAATGAATATTCCAATATTTTCAATTCAGGAATGGCAATCTGAATATCTAATCAGGAATTTAATTTATTAGTATAATTTTCAAAAAGGAAATTGAACTATGTTTAATGAACCAGGTGGTATCTTAAAAGTTGTTTTATCAATTTTGCTTTTTCCACTATTTTTCCAGAATTATTTCATCGTTTATGTTTGGGGAGCTGATGAAGCTTTTTGGGTAATGGCAGGAAAACGTATTTTTTTACTATTGCCTGTTCTGGCAATAATTCTCGGCTGTTGGATAACAATAGCTTGTATCGTATCAGCACTATTCAGGAAAAACCGTATGGGATTTATCTCATCTCTATTAATTACCTGGTGGGATTTGGGAAAATCGATCATTTCCTTCTGGGGCGGGATGATTAAATTCGCATTTATATTTGTTGTAGCGTTAGCAAATCTCGTTAAAATTCTTTTGCTTCAGGTTTGGTATATAATTCAGGAAATCCTGTTTGCCCCTTTCAGATTTATGGGAAACCTAGGAAACAGGGTGATTACTTCCAATGTTCCCATGATTGCGGTTGCCCTAACAATTTTTTGGTGCCTGATTGAAGCTACAATATTTACATACGTGACTACACCATTAGTTATTGATACCTTCTCAAATATTACCGGCGAGCAATTATCAGAATTCGTTATCCGCATACCCTTATTCATATTCCTGCTGTTTATAGTACTTGGTAGTTATGCTGTATTAGCTACTCTGGTAGAAGCAGCTAAGCTCAAAAACATGACTACATTAGCCCGTATCATCGTGATCGAAATTGTTGTACTTTTTGTTGAAGTGATGTTCCTGTATCGTGAATTTGTTGATGCATTATCACCATGGCTAGCACAACAATCTGATAATTTTGAATTAGGTATTTTCTGGACATTGGCTATTTCCTGCTTTGCATGGTTCGGTATCCGTAGTGTATCCTGGTTTCTTTTTGCATCGCACGGTACTCCAGCCATTATGGCTGTTATTCAGGGTAAGGGATTAAAACTCAAAGAAGCTAATGATGAAGCTGCCGCAAAAGTTCCGCCAGTTGAATTCAGCTCTGATTTTATGAAGAAAATTAAAGCCGATACAGAATGGATCGAGAAAAAAGGTGAAGAGATCTTTGGCGCTTTTATTCTGCCTCCGTTACAGGTGCTTGCAGCAGCGATTAATTTTTTCACCCTCTTAATCTCAAGTAGTCATTTATTCGAATTACCATTTAAAAACATAGCGGCTATAATGGATTCAAAAGTCTTATTAAAAGCTTCACCTCCAAAACCAAAAGCTAAGAAGGTAGAAGTAGCTTAATGATTGCATTATTTTAATAATACTTTAGGAGAATTTACTGATGATATTGGTGTTGACATCAGTGGATCATTTTTACAGGGAAAATATTTTGATGATTCCATAGATTTCCTCGCGAATTATATTTATGCTCACCTTAACGGATATGGCGGACTGGATGTTCCCAGTGTTCTCTTTGTAGGATCGATAGGTGGTGAAAAGAAAGATGAACCGAAAACACTTTTTCCGATATCCGATTTTGAAAATAAATCTATAGATGAAATACGGGCACAACTTAAAAAGAGTTTCCCGAATAATAAAATTAATCCTTTTACCGATTATAATGCCTTCTTTGATCAGGTAGCACGGACAGTTAGAGACCGCAACCTTATTTTGAAACCTATATCTATTGTAATGATAAGTGATGGCATTCCTGATGTTCCTACCGGGGGAAAGAAAAAAGCTGATTTTAATGATATAATTGTAAAGCCGCTGGAACTTCTGGCAAGAAATATTACCATCCGTCTGCTTTATACCGATGCAGTTGTTGGAAAAGACTGGCAAACTAAAGTTTCCCGTAAGCGGGTTAAAATCTGGACGCAGGATGCCCAGGTTATGAAATCCTGGAAAGAGCCGAATATTCTGATGGCAGACACAAGGTATGAAAATCAGGAACGGTTTTTTGATTGGATAAAAGATAATGTAGATTTTGGTGTACGTGCACGACGTGTAGATTAAATAACATTTTCAAAATTTGATAGACGTTTCCGCTTGAAAGCAAGCGGAGTGCAGATAATGTTTGATGGTATGGAATTGTGTAGGATTACGATGCGATTTCCTATCAGTTTACACTGACCTTTTAACAATCTACAAACCCTCGAAAACCGTTGAGTCAGTCGCGTGCTATACTATGTGATTACAAACGTTTTATTTTCCTGAAAGAAAACCTATCGAATCCAGCTAAGTAATATTTTCAAACTATTTGAAATACATCATCTCAAACTTTACATTCACAGTCTCGTATGTATTTGGTGTCAAATATAATAAATCCAAATGACGATTACCCTCGCTCTGAAAATATTCTAAGCGAACAGGATAAAAACCTTTTTGTAATGGAACCACATATGATTTGTACCAATCACTTCCATGCAGTCCATCATTATTGATTATTTCACGCCCATTAATAAAGAGCTTCGATCCATCACTTGAACAAAGAGCAAAACTATAATATCCAGCTATGTCTGTCTTAAGATATCCTTCAAAAACACATCCAAAATTTGACTTGGCGGTAAGTTTTTCAAGACTGAACGAACTGTCGGCAATACCCGTTTTAACAGCTTTAAGTTTGGTGAAATCCGGCAATGTTTTCCATTTCCCATCGTAATACGAGAAGCGTAAACCACCTGTCTTAATATCTTTTACATTCTGAAGAGCTGGCCAAACCCCACTAATCTCAAAATTTCCCTTTGAAGTAGTGATGTATTTTTTATTTTCTCCAATCCATTTCACTTTCAACTCAGCAGGACCAGTAATTTCGATCAGTTGTGGAGCTCTTTGGGAGGAAGTATCAGGTTCCGATCCATCTGTAGTATAATATACATTTGGAAAACTCCCATTTAGAAATACTGGCGCAGGTTTTCCTTCCAGCAGCGATCCATTATTAGGGTGAAATTCTACCAATTTCTTTGAGTTGTAACCATCATAGGTATATTTTAATCCATCATAAATACCTTTAAGACGAACAGACATGTGAGTTTCATTCGGATAAATTGAAATTTTCCAACGAAGCCCTTCGGGCGCTAATTCTTTTAAAACTGAATCCATTTTTTGAATACCTACATTCCTATAGGTGTCCTCAACTCCATTAATCCATAAAGTTTTGTTAAGTTCAGCAATATTTTTGAAAGTTTCTACTGTCATGGTTATTATACGTCTGTTACTCCAGGGGAATGCAGGATCGGAACAATAATAATTCGAAAATAAATCCGGCTCTTTAAGCAGAACATAAAAGGTGAACAATCCGCCAAGGGAATGACCGAACAAACTGTTGTCTCCACTTGTAGACAACTTCTTGTCGATAAAGGGGATAAGTTCATTTTTGAGAAAGGCAATGAAATTATTGGCTCCGTCTGCCTTACTATTTTCAAATGTTATTTCGGGTAAAAAATCACGGTCACGCATATTTCCCTTATTAGTGTAAGTATTTGGTATTGCGACCAGAATCAGCGGAGGAAGCAGTTTTTCATCCCTGGCAAACTTATAGATGAATGAAAAAATATCGAAGTGCATTTCACCGTCAAGCAAATAGACAACATCATATTTGGTATCAGACTCAGGTTTATATTCCTGAGGACAGAGAATCTCTATTTTACGTTGCTCATTTAAACTTGTGAAAAAAGGGAGTCGTTAATAATCGTAGTTTCTTGTGCTATGGCAGTATTTAATTCAAGCATAATACCTATCATCAAAATTAAGAATTTGAATTTGGAAACAATTTTCATGACAGAAATTCTTGATAGTTATTAATTAAGTAAGCTTTTATTGTTAATGTTTGTTAACACCAATCCCATCTATGCTCACCGAAATATTTGTTAATAGGTGGGTCAATATTCCAACCTGGCTCTAACACTCAATAGTTATAAAAACTTTTTCTTCCTAACTATGTCTTTTGACTTTTTAATTATTAAAGTGGTTAGGCAACAAATAGTTTTACTTACCTAACAGCTTTTTTAACTGATTATGACTTTCAAAATAGTCCTTTCGTTGAGTAATAAATGCAATTATTGAAATTACTTCCATTAAACTACCCATTAAAAAAATGGTGTAAAAATATTCTCCAGATGATAATTTATAATCTAGCATCAAAGATTCTATTAGAATAAAGGGGAATAACAACATAATACTTCGATAAAAACTTTTAACAATCCATTTACGAGAGTAGTCCCGTGCTAGTCTTTCATCTATAGATTTATCGATTTACAATTTAGGTTCTTTAGTTCTCGTAATCATTCGATAACATGCACTTAAGTCAGCACCAATCCTATGAGAAAGCGAACTAAAAATGTATGAGAATACAAATGCCAAAATTACAAGAATAGCAGAGGCTCCACCAGATATTGAAGACAATGCAGCAATAACTTTATTTATATTCTCGCTAGTCAGATGTAGGAGCAGAAACAAAACGAATACGAGCAGACATAAAAAACCAGCAATGATTGTTTCGAGTAATATTGATTTTGTATTCATATTTATATCCTCCTAAACGTATACTACCGTTGCCTAACTAATACTTATAACGATTAATGTATCTCTCTGTTATCTTAATAACAATCACATTAGATTGTTACAGTTCTAATTACTGGATAAAATCTAATACTTTTTTCTCTATATTATTCCAGGAATATGATATTGAGATTAACGACTTTTGTGGATATAAAGAATTAAAGAATTCTTTTAGGCTACAGATATGTGAGTATGATATAACTATCAAGGATTCAATAATTACTTCAAATCCTGTCACTCATAACCGTATATTGTTTTCTCAGCTTTCGTAAATTTCCAGTTTCCCAACAAGCTTTGGGTAATAAAATTCAAGGAGGTTAAAATATGAATACGATTTTTATAATAGCGTTGTTTTTTTGTGCGCTTACTTTCTATACAACATTAGATCCTGTCGAGTCTAGAGTATATCGCTGGGTAGATCATCCTGAAAAGATCAGTGAAGACAGGGAGTCAAGAGAAATATTGGAAGGTACATCAACGCACTTCGAATATTTGGAAATACATGCTACTACACAATATCCCGGTGCTGAACCAAGCACCGCTCACGCCAACGAGGATATTGAAGAATGCATTATCATAAAAGAAGGTATTGCAGAAGTCACCATTGAAGGTCAAAGTCAAAAATTAGTTGCCGGAAGTGTTGTCTTATTAATGCCTCAGCAAATGCATTCAATTAAAAATATTGGCAATACCAACCTTACATACTTTGTTATGCGTTACAGATCCAAAAAGAAAATGGATCTGGCAAGAGGACAAGCCTCAGGAGGTTTACTTATGCTTAATGCAGATTCTCTAACTTCCGAACAAAGTGAAGGTCGTTTCGTATGGTCATATTTTGAGCGCCCTACTGCAATGTGTGAGCGGTTTGAAATGCATGTTACACAGTTAAATAAAAAAGGACCGAGTCATGCACCCCATACACATATTGGAACAGAAATCATTATGGTTATATCCGGTAAAACAGAAATGACAATTGATGGCAAAGAATATACTGCTGAAGGAGGAGATTTTTATTTTGTAACTTCTCAATTGATGCATGGTGTTCGTAACGCAACTGATGAACCCTGTAAGTATTTTGCAATCACCTGGAATTAATGGCAGGTAGACTTCTTCTGAAAATAATTTCATTTTTAGTATGACGTAAATTGTTTGTAAAACAGAATGAATAAATCCGCACGGTACCCTCGCATTGCCTCGTTTAAAGATGTTCGTGATTTGAAAGCTTATACTACTCAATTGGGTATTGAGCTGCCTATCGATGAAGAACTTCAAACTCCACAAGACTCACCTTTGGGAAACTCATATGAATTACCGGATGGTTTTCGCATTGGAAATCGATTTTGCATACTGCCAATGGAAGGATGGGATGGAACGCTTACCGGCAAACCCTCTGCTGAGACAAGACGGCGATGGCAGCGCTTCGGTCTTAGCGGAGCTAAACTCATCTGGGGTGGTGAAGCTGTTGCTGTACGTCATGATGGACGGGCGAATCCTAATCAATTATTGATCGATGAAGAGAATGTCGAGGCTTTAAGAGAACTACAGGAAGAATTAGTCAACCATCACGAACAGAGCACCGGAAGGACGGATGATCTTTTAGTAGGTGTGCAACTGACTCATTCCGGTCGCTTTGCCAGACCGGATCCTGACAACATACTCAAACCACGTACACTTTATAAACACCCAATCCTTGATAAAAAGTACAATATTGATTCAGGGAAAGCGATACTGCAAGATGAAGTAATCGAGGAGATAGTTGCAGATTTCGTTAAAGCAGCCCGTCTGTCTTATGAGGCTGGATTTGCATTTGTAGATATAAAACTTTGTCATGGTTATTTAGGACATGAGTTTCTAAGTTCATTTGATCGTCCGGGCCGTTACGGTGGCAGTTTTGAAAATCGCACACGTTTTTTATGTGAAATAGTATCGGGCATACGTGCTGCAGTTGCTGATCTGCAAATTGCAGTTCGACTCAGTGCATTTGATTGGATTCCATTCACAACCGGTGAAGGAAACATTGGCGAACCTGAGACTGTTGATAATTATCATTACGCATTTGGCGGCAGCGGAAGCATGGGAATCGATCTATCCGAACCAATAGCATTCCTTCAGCTTCTTAAATCACTTGATATAGAATTGGTTTGTGTCTCTGCAGGAAGTCCGTATTATAATCCGCATATTCAGCGACCCGCGTTATTTCCACCTTCGGATGGCTATCTTCCTCCTGAAGATCCGCTTGCAGGTGTCGCCCGTCAAATATCGGTTACTGCTCAATTGAAAAAAGCCTTTCCGAAATTATGCATTGTCGGTTCAGCGTATAGTTATTTACAGGAGTATTTACCGAACGTCGCTCAAAATGTTATTCGTACAGGAAAGGCTGATTTTATTGGACTCGGTCGAATGGTTCTGACTTATCCTGAAATGCCTTCCGATATTTTAAAAGGAAAAAAGTTGCGCCGGAAATCTATTTGTAGATCATTCAGTGATTGTACAACTGCTCCACGTCAGGGAATGATTTCAGGATGTTACCCATTAGATGAGTTTTATAAAAAGAAACCTGAAGCAGCCAGGTTAAAACAATACAAGCAAGAACATCGCTTGTAACAGTTTTTGTATAGACGGTGTATTTTTAATTTTATCTGGTTTGTATTTGATAGACTAAAAGTAATAATTTGAATATTATTGTAAAATTATAACAATAAACAGATTTCTATTGTGGAGTATAGAACGTAACTTGTGATAATTTTCTTTCCAGATTATTTCGAAACTGTTTCCGCTCTTAGATATTTAACATAAAGATAGATATATGAACATGAGATTAATAAAATATTGGATAATAAGTGGTGTGGCTCTTATTCTTGTCGTAATAACCTTTACACCTCTTGTTATTCCGTACGGAATTTATAAACCGGAATTTCTGGGTCTGCCATACTCTTTATGGATGAGTATACTTATTAGTTTAGGATTGGTAGTGCTTACATTCATTGCCTCAAGACTATATCCGGAAAGTGATAGCGAAGATAAAAAATGAATATCTGGCTGCTTATTTTAGTTCCGATATATGTTTCTGTTCTTTTAAGTCTTGCTTTCTACACCAAACGGCGCACAAAAAATGCGAACGACTATATGATGGCAGGTTCAAATATTGGCTCGGTTTTGGGTTTAATGACATTCGCGGCAACATTGTTCAGTACTTTTACACTTATGGGAATGCCGGATTTCTTTCGAGTTCACGGAATTACAGCCTGGATATTTTTAGCGGTTTCTGATGGAGGGATGGTCTTTCTTATAGTATGGTTTGGTTATTACCTTAGAAAAAAGGTTGCTCAAAAAGGCTATGACGGACTCTCCGGTTTGATGCACACTTGTTATGAAAATAAGTGGGCTGGTTACGTTTATTTTTTTGGTGCGTTTATTTTTCTGATACCTTACGTTGCTATTCAGATAAGAGGAGTATCGATTTTTCTGACTTCTATATTTCCGGAGCTACTCTCAAGCTGGGTGTGGGCGTGCTTGATCGTAACAGTTATGCTTATATACAGTGAGATAGGCGGTTTAAAAGGAATTATGTATGCTGATTTTATGCAGGGCACTATTCTACTAATAACAGTATGGATAATTGCAGTTAATTGCATTTCATTCTTTGGTGGCGTGGATGAAATGTTCAGGCAGGTTGAATCAACCAATCCGGCGCTTCTCTCCGCACCGGGTCCAAAAGGATTGTTCAATGTACATTTTCTTATTTCTTCCTTCCTTGCAATACTCCTCATTCCAGTAACGCAGCCCCAGTTAACAACCCGTCTTGTAGTTATGAAAAGTCTTAAAGCTACTCACACAATGGCTGTTGCTGTAGGTTTTTTTGCAATCATGGTTATCCTTCCTACAGTGGCTATTGGAATGTATGGCGCCGTACGTTATCCTGATGCTTCAACCAGCGATTTCCTGACCAGAGTTTTATTATTTGACCAGCCGGCAGTAGTTGCAGCTATAACAGTGATTGGCCTGATAGCGGCAGCACTTTCCACGAGTGATTCACAGATTTTTGCTTTAGGCACCGAGTTCAGATCAACTCAAAAAGGTAGTGACAAAAAACTTATGCTGAGAGTACGATTAGCTTTGGTATTTTTTGCAGTTGCAGCTTTGGTATTTTCAATATTAAGCAGCAACCAACTCGTACTTCTTGCAAGGGTCAGTTTTGCCGGCACTTCTCTGATGGCTCCTATGATATTTGCCGCAATTTTAAGCTCAAAGCCACCGGCGTTTGAGATTGTGGTTTTAACTTTTGCAAGCTTACTGATTTTTGTTGCTTCTCTTTTCGGACTATTACCTGCTGTGCTGGCTGGTCTTCGAATCGAAACTTTTTTGCTTTTGTGTCTGAGTCTTGTTGTACTTGTTTTGATGTTTTACCGGAAAACACCGGGGGTCATTAATGATTGATGTAAAGATTGTTGCGCCCGAAACTATCAGGAAAAAATTGAAGTATTTCTGGGAACTATCTGGTCAAAAGATATTAACGATTGAAAAAGATTATGACAGCAGTTTGGGTGCACCGGTTATTACACGCGAAGGTGTTTATACCAGTTTGAAATGGACTGAGTGGACTCAGGGCTTTCAGTACGGATCTGCCATTCTTCAATATGACGCAACCGGCAACGAACTATTCCTCGAGATTGGCAGAAAGAATACTGTCGACCGGATGACAGCTCATCTTGTACACATGGGAGTTCACGATCATGGGTTCAATAATATCAGTACTTACGGAAATTTGCTGCGTCTTTACCATGAAGGAAGATTGGAAAGTGAATCCTGGCAAGGGGAATACTACAAGCTAGCCCTCAAGGTTTCAAGTGCCGTTCAGGCGGCACGTTGGACAGATATTAAAGATGGTGGGTATATCTATTCCTTCAATGGTCCCCATTCATTATTCATTGATACAATACGCACTTGCCGAGTTCTTGGAATTGGTTACAAGCTGGGGCAGTACCTGCCGGGTGAAAATGATATCTGGATTAACTTGCTCCAACGAATGATCACTCATATTTCAACGACTGCAAAATATTCTGTTTTTTATGGAGAGGGAAGAGATGCATACGACGTTTTAGGTAGAACAGCTCATGAGATCATTTTCAACGTGAATGATGGCAGTTATCGATGTCCAAATTCAGAGCAGGGATACTCCGGTTTTACAACATGGATGCGTGGTCTTGCCTGGGTAATATTGGGTTTTGCAGAACAGCTTGAGTTTATTGTTACACTTGAAGATGAAGAACTTTCTTCATTTGGTGGAAAACATGTATTGGAAGCCATGATGTTAAAAGCTGCGAAAGCTGTATGCAATTTCTATATAGAAAATTCAGCCAAAGATGGTATTCCTTACTGGGATACCGGCGCACCTAATCTATACAAGCTTGGAAATTTTTTAGAGCGTAAAGCTGATCCATTTAACGAATGGGAACCCGTTGACAGTTCTGCTGCAGCAATAGCAGCGCAGGGTTTACTGCGGCTTGGTAAATATCTAAAAGAAAATGGAGATGAAAAGAATGGAAATCATTTCTGGCAGGCAGGATTGACTATCGTTGAATCTTTATTTAGTCCGCCATACCTTAGCACGGAATCTGATCACCAGGGATTGATACTTCATTCAATTTATCATCGACCTAATGGTTGGGATTTTACACCACCGGGCAGTAAAATTCCTAACGGTGAAGCTTCGATGTGGGGAGATTACCATGCACGTGAGGTTGCGATTTATCTGCAGCACTATTTAGATGGAGATAAATATTATACATTTTTTGCGGGAGTAGAAGATGAATAAAGTTGCACTTGTTACCGGCGGTTCAAGAGGAATCGGTT
>JARRKK010000131.1:0-6737 GCA_037388105.1 Ignavibacteriaceae bacterium
GCGGAGGATTTTAGTGAAGCAAATGATCTTGCAGAAAGCAACCCTGAAAAATTAAAAGAACTTCAGGATGCTTTTATGGTTGAAGCCAAAAAATATAATGTGTTACCTTTGGACGGACGGATGTCTGAGAGACTGGATCCGAAACTCCGAGCAGCAGGTCCGCCAAAAACAGAATGGACTTATTATGGAAATAATGTCCAATTGCCTGAACCAGTTGGTCCGCAACTTTTTCCAAGAAGTTTTAGTTTGGTTGCACAATTAACAATTCCCGAAAAAGGAGCAGAAGGTGTTATTGCATGCGCTGGTGCATTTTCAGCAGGATGGACACTTTACATAATGAACAACAAACCTGTTTTTCATTACACTTGTTTTGATATCGCCGATGTAACTATACCAGGAACGGTTAATATACCAGCCGGGCAAGTTGAAATAAAAACAGAGTTTCTCTCTAATGGTAAACCTGAAGGGAGTGGAATAATTAAAATATATGTCAATGATAAACTTGCAGGTGAAGGAAAATTAACAAGAACACTTTTCCGTCACGGGCTGGAGCCATTTGATATTGGACGGGATTCAGATACACCAGTTGACCCTGCGTATAAGTCTAAAGGTGAATTTCCATTCACAGGCAGTATTGATAAGATAACCTTTACAATTACTCAATAAAGAATCGAAAAGAAATAAAGTTTTGAGTATTAAAGGATGTTACGCTCTGACCGTGAAACCATGATGATGGGTTGGCTTAAAAGACCGACCCATTTATTTTCATTATGGTGTTTGCGGAGTTCCATTTTTAGATGTTACCTGCTTATATCTTAAATTCAAAATAAAAATTCACCGGTTTGGAAATTATGAACTTTGATTTTAGAAATTCCTTTGGTAGTGCTAATGTTTTCATCTTAATTACTCTGCACTACTCACACTTTACTGATCACCATTCAAAAGTTACTTAGCACTAGTCCCCCTTTCCCGGCTATTAAGCTGATTTTTACTTAAGTTAATTACTAATAATTTTTAAAGGGAGACAAAATGAACCGCTTACTTGTAATTATAGCATTAAACATAATTTTATTCAGTACTCTGGTGATGACGCAGAACCAGCCTTTACCCGTTGATAAGACAATAATAACAGGCACACTGGAAAATGGAGTTAAATATTATATAAAGCAAAACAAGAAACCACAAAACAGAGCTGAGCTACGTTTGTTCGTTAACGCGGGTTCAGTTTTGGAAAATGATGACCAACGCGGAATTGCTCACTTTGTTGAACATATGGCATTTAACGGTACAAAGCATTTTGCAAAGAATGAATTAGTCAACTACCTTGAAAAGCTCGGAATTGAATTTGGTCCTGAATTAAATGCATACACAAGCTTTGACCAGACAGTTTATATGCTTACAGTACCAACTGATAGTAATGATATTCTTGAAAACGGCTTTTTAGTACTTGAAGACTGGGCACACAATCTTTCTTTTGATCCGGTTGAAATTGATAAAGAGAGAGGTGTAGTCATCGAAGAATGGCGTTTGGGCCGTGGTGCCAATATGCGAATGCTTGATAAGCAATTGCCGATATTATTTAAAGATTCACGTTATGCAGTAAGACTTCCCATTGGAAAAAAGGAGATAATCGAAAATGCTAATTATGAAACCATAAGGAGTTTTTACTACGATTGGTATAGACCTGATCTTATTGCAGTTGCTGCAGTTGGAGATTTTAATGCAGAGGAGATTGAAGGTTACATTAAAAAACATTTCAGCCATATTAAACCACCTTCAAATGAAAGAGATAGAAAAGTTTACGATATCCCTGATCATAAGGAAACATATTTTGCAATTGCATCGGACAAAGAAGCACAATACTCTACTGTGGCTTTATACATTCTTCAGGAACCAAAAAAAGTGGAGTTTGTTAATGACTACAAAAACAGGCTTATACACCGTATCTCTTACGGAATCTTAAATGACAGGTTAACTGAACTTATATCATCACCCAACCCTCCCTTTTCATATGCGTACGCTGGAAACTCAAGATTTGCCAAATCTGCGGATGTGAGTTTCCTTGTTGCAATGGTGCAGGAAGGAAAAATTGACACCGGCTTTAAAGCACTTCTGCGTGAAGCTAAAAGAGTAAACCTATATGGATTCACTGAAACGGAATTTGAAAGACAGAAGACAAGTCTTTTAAGAACCGCAGAACAAAGACTGGCAGAAAAAGACAAAACCGAATCCTCAAAAATTGTTGGGGAGTTTGGCTCAAATTATATTTATGGCGACCCGATAATTTCTATCGAAGATCAATTCAAGCTTACAGAAGAATTACTTCCTCAAATAACTTTGGAAGAAGTAAACAATGTTTCATCTGAATTATTAAACCAGAATAACAGGGTAGTTTTAGTAAACTCTCCGGAAAAAGAAGGATTGCATATTCCTACTGAAGAAGAATTATCTGCCACCATTACAGAAGTCAATTCAGAAGAAATAACTGCTTACGAAGATAAAGTCTCGGAGAAACCTCTAGTTGAAAGCTTACCTTCTCCAGCACCGGTAGTATCATCATTTGCTATGGAGGAAATAGGCGTAACTGAGTGGGTGCTCGCGAACGGATTAAAGGTAGTTTTCAAACCGACAGATTTTAAAAATGACCAGATTCTTTTTAAAGCATTTAGCCCGGGGGGATCTTCACTGATTAAAAATGACAATTTTCTTTCAGCAGAATTTGCATCAGCACTCGAAGAAGAATCAGGGCTCGATGGGTTTTCTAAAACCGAGTTGGATAAATATATGTCCGGTAAAATTGCCACAGTTACTCCATACATAGATAATTATTATGAAGGTATGAACGGACATGCCAGTCCGAAAGATCTGGAAACACTTTTCCAGCTAATATATAGTTATTTCACTGCTCCAAGGATTGATTCAATTGGCTATCTTACATTCAAATCTAAAATGAAATCATTTCTTGAAAATAAAAGCAACAATCCACAATACGCTCTTCAGGACACACTACAGGTAACTTTATCTAATTATCACTTCCGATCCAGACCAATAACTATAGAAATGTTAAGTGAAATTAATCCTGAGATATCACTTAACATTTTGAATGATCGGTTTAGCGATGCAGGTGATTTCACATTTGTATTTGTCGGTAATATTGACTCAGTAATATTTAAACCTCTTGCAGAAACCTATCTTGGTAGTCTTCCTTCATTTGGTCCCAATGAAAAACCTGTTGATCTGAATTATAAAGATGTTAGAGGTTTTGTGTCCAAAGAATTACACAAAGGCATTGAGCCCAAAAGTCAGGTTGCTATCGCATATGTTGGTGATATGGAATGGAGCAGGGAAAATGAATATACTATGCAATCATTAGTAGATGTGCTTGATATCAAACTAAGAGAGTCTCTCAGGGAAGATAAAGGAGGAACATACGGAGTATATGCATATAAAAATATTTACAGGTTCCCACAAAGTCATTACAGTATAAATTTCGGATTTGGCTGTAATCCCGAAAGAGTTAAAGAGCTGGTTAGGGATTTTTACGATGTGCTAGATTCAATTAAGACTTTTGGACCCGATGATATTGTGATGACAAAGGTTAAAGAAACCCAAAGAAGAAAGCGGGAATTAAATCTTGAAAAAAATAGTTTCTGGCAAAATACATTAACAGATTATATTCAAAATAATGAGAACCCGATTGAGATGTTAAATTATGATCAGTGGATAAATGATTTAACGGATAACGACATTAAAAATGTTGCAAATAAATACTTGGGAGAAAATCTTGTTCAGGTAGTGCTCTTCCCTGAATCAGAAAATGATGAATGAGAAATGTAAATTTTTCCGACCCATCCTATAAATTGAATTTCATTCATTAGTTCTTTACAGAAAAATTAGGAATTTGGGTGTTAAACTTTTTTAATTGAACTTAGAAAGCAAAATAAAATTGTAATTGTCAAAATATGTTACACTGCGGGGCAAATATTTAATATTTCCTTAACTTGAAAACCATTATTATTTGATTATGTTTGCATATATGTAATATCTTCTAGGACTATTCAACATCATAAAAATTGTTGGAGAATATTTCGTGAAAAATCTGCTTTCGTAATTCATCCATCTGCTGCTGTTGACTAAGATATCACCAACCTATAAATAAATTATTTGATTTATTAATTAACTGAAGAGGTCATAATCACATGAAATCAAAATCCATTTTGAAATATGCACTGATGAGCATGTTTGCGTGCAATATTGTTTTGGCACAATACGAACCACCGCCAAAGTCACTGCTGATACCAGACAAATTAGAAACTTCAATCGGGACACTCAATTTTAAAGACGGTGCACCCGATGCAAAAACCGTTCAAATGCTTTACGATAATCTAGATTTCCTTCATGCACAAAATGTATTTTTAAATACTTATCAGGGTGCTTCTACCTATGCATTTGGCGAAGGTTTTTATAGTCTAGGGGCAAAGGATAATGATGTAATTATTTTTTCGGATTTGATGGATTCAAAATCACTTTTCCTTACGGCTAACGCCGATGGTCTTTACTTTATAACCATGCTTAATTTGGAGAAGGGACCTATGGTTGTTGAAGTTCCTCCAAAATCACTTGGGGCCTTTGACGATATGTGGTTCCGCTGGATTATCGATGCGGGTTTTCCGGGTCCTGACCGCGGAGAAGGCGGCAAATACCTGATAGTGCCTCCGGGTTATGATGGAACATTGCCTGAGGGCGGATATTTTATTGGTCATTCACGTACAATGCGTGTTGTTTATTTCGGCCGTGCGTTTATGGTTAATAACGATCCAAAACCAGCAGCAGATTTAATTAAAAAAACAATGAAGATTTATCCTTACACACCGGGAGGATATGGTACAAGTATCGCACAAGCACTAACCGGCGAAGTGATGCTTGCTAAGGATTCACCAGTTCCCCCGACTAAATTTATAGAAGTAAGTGGTAAATCATTCAATACAATCCCACCTTCGGACTATACATTCTATGAAGTAATAAATAAACTAGTACAGGAAGAACCATTGGGAACACTCGACCCAGAGTTGATGGGCCAAATTGCAGCTATTGGAATTGTTAAAGGAAAACCTTTTAATCCCGATGCAAGAATGAAAAAAATCCTTACTGATGCTGCCAATGTCGGAAACGCAACAGCACGTATGCTTAATTTTAGTCCTCGTGAATCTGAAGGGATAAACTACTATGAAGGATCCCAATGGACAAATATGTTATTTGTTGGAGGTTATCTATTTGAAACGCCACCCCCTATGTTGACAAAAGATGGTTTTAAACCATTCCCTCCAACTGGTGCGCGAACACTTAATTCAAGAACTTTATTTTTCAACGGATATACAGGTATTACACCGGCAATGTGTATGAGACTTACGAGGGTGGGCTCACAATACTTGCTGGCTACAAAAGATGCAAATGCAAATTATTTTGACGGCTCAAAAACTTACAAAATAGAATTACCGCCAGATATTCCCGAAGCAAACTTCTGGTCAATAATTTTATATGATAACCAGACACGCTCAATGCTGCAGACAGATCAGCCACATCCAAAAGTAGGAAGCCTTAGCTACCCGATGCCGGCAGCAGTTGCAAATCCTGATGGCTCAACAACAGTCTATATCGGACCCAAACAACCTGATGGTGTGGGTCGTGGCAACTGGATACAAAGTGTCCCGGGCAAGGGCTACTTTGTTTGTTTGAGATTATATAGCCCACTTGAATCTTTCTTCGATAGGAGTTGGAGACCAAGTGAGGTTGAACCTGTGAAGTAGGATAAATACTGTAAAAAATTTATTTTTACCAAAGTTTTTCTATCATCAAGGCGTGGAAGCAATTCAGCGCCTTTTTTTACTTTAGACAAATATTAATTGTATAACTTGATGAAGATGCGAAAAACGTTCGCAATTAAATTTCTCCGTTTTCTGAACGAGATTAATGTTCTTTTTAGTTCCAGTTATTTGATATTTTTACGGAGTCATTCAATTCCATAAAAGAAAAATCAAAATGAAATTTTTTACAAACGTATCAAGTAAATCATTAACAACAAGTAACACCGTTCTATTACTGCTGGTAATTTTTACAATATTCTTAATTCCGTTCTTCCCAATTGCGTGGCACCGGGACTTATTCAGTTTCTTCTTTACACTAATTTTCTTACTCTCCGCGCTTGCCATTAAGAAAAATCGCTTAAGAATTTTTACTATTGCTATGAGCGTTGTCATTATTGAGTGGCTATCTACGTTGTTAAAACTTTCTATTCTTAGTACAGTTTCTTTTCTCGCCAACATTTGCTTTTTTGATTTAATTGCGGTTATATTCATTCTGCAAATAGCACGTGCGAAAACGGTCACACCACAGGTTATACTGGAATCAGTAAGTGGGTATTTGCTTCTGGGATTATCTTTTGCCATTATACTGGCCTTGATTACTTTTATAGATCCAAGCTCATTCAGTTTCCCCCATTTGAAAGAGCCTCTGGTAGAAGAGGTATCTTATTTGAGCAGCTTTATCTATTATAGTTTTGTTGCACTAACAACTTTAGGTTATGGAGACGTTATTCCGTTAACACCTGCAGCAAAATCATTTTCAATATTTACAGCCATAACCGGGCAGATGTATATTGCAATAATAATTGCATCACTGGTAAGTAAATATTTATCTCAAAAAAGTCCTAATAATTAATGAGATAAGTAAACTTTATT
>JARRKK010000132.1:0-9247 GCA_037388105.1 Ignavibacteriaceae bacterium
AAGGGAATGATTTCACTTTCAACTTATTATCCTTTACCTGATGCAACTATCAATCTTTTAGAACGATTTGCGGCAGTCTTTGATCTTACATACACCCGTTTTCTTGATCTGCAAAAAGCCGAAGCACAGACACGCGAAGCAGAAATTCAGCTTGCATTGGAAAGAGTGCGTGCGAGAACGATGGCAATGCATAAAAGTGATGAGCTGGCTGAAACATCTTTTGTTTTGTTTAACCAATTGAAAGAACTGGGAGAAGTAGCTGAGCAAATTTCCATTGGAATTTATGACGAAGAAAATGAAATAATGGAATTATATGCAACGATTTATGGCAATCAATGGGAGGATATAGGGAAAATTCCATATGACAAGCATATTGTGCATCAGAAAACATATAAAGCATGGAAAGAAAAAAAGAAATCTATTGTTGTGGATCTTACTGGAGATGAACTTAATGACTTCAATAAATTCAAAATGAAATATAGTACACAATATAAATCAGAAGATGATCTTCCAAAGCATAGGTGGGTAATTCATCAGGTTTATTTTTCAAAAGGTGTAGTCTCTTTTTCAACCCACGAACCAAGACCACCGGAAACGGTACGATTACTCGAACGGTTTGCCGGAGTTTTTGACTTAACTTACACCCGCTTTCTTGATTTACAAAAAGCTGAAGCACAGGCAAGAGAAGCGAAGATTGAAGCTGCACTGGAAAGAGTGCGCGCCCGTACAATGGCTATGCATAAAAGTGAAGAATTATCGGAAACCGTTGCTGTTCTTTTTCAACAATTGAATGAGCTGGGCAATCTTCCTGAGCGCATGAATATTGGAACTGTAAAAGAGGAAGAAGGAATATTTGAATTTTGGTCAACCGAACAGGGTGGTAATAAAATTGATCATTTATTTACCAGCGGAATTGATGAACCAACTACAATGTCAAAAGTCTATCAGGGCTGGAAAGAAAAGAAAAAGTCATTAGTCATAGATCTCTCAGGTAAAGAATTAACTGATTGGATTCGTTATTTACGGGAAGATATTCACATGCCGGTAAAAGAAGAATTGTTACGGAATCGCAGAGTACATAGTGTGGCATTTTTCTCACGAGGCGTAATTTTAATGACTACACCTGAGCCTATGCCTGAGGAAACAATTAATTTGTTGGAACGCTTTGCAAAAGTTTTTGAACAAACATATACCCGATTTCTTGATCTTCAAAAAGCAGAAGCACAGGCAAGAGAAGCGCAGATTGAAGCGGCACTTGAAAGAGTACGCTCCAGAACAATGGCGATGCATAAAAGTGATGAGATAAAGGATGTTGTAGCAACGGTAATGGAAAAGATGAACGAGCTGAACATTGAAATGAATGGCGGCATTTCGCTGGCAACATTCATTGAAGGGTCTCAAGATTTGCTTCACTGGTATGTAAACCCAGCTCAAGTTGATGGTCCGGTAACCATGCATCTACCTTATTTTGATAACATCCTATTTCATGATTTTGTTAAAGCGCGTAAAGAAAGTAAAGAGTTGCTTCCCGTTGTTTACTCTTTTGAACAAAAAAACAACTACTTCGAATATACTTTTGAACATTCAGATTTTAAGATAATACCAGAAGAATTAAAAAAATGGATTCTTGAGCAGCCTTATTTTGGCTATTCGGTTGCTATTCAAAAACATTCAGCAATCTTCTTCAATGATTACACGGGTAAATTATTTTCAGAAGAAGAGAATGAGGTATTATTACGCTTCGCAAAAGTTTTCGATCAGGCTTATATACGTTTCCTCGATTTGCAAAAAGCAGAAGCCCAGGCGAGAGAAGCAATAAAGCAAGCATCTCTCGATAGAATTCGCGGTGAAATTGCCAGTATGCGTACGTCCGAAGATCTCAATCGAATTACACCTATTATATGGCGCGAACTAAAGGCATTAGAGGTTCCGTTTATCCGTTGTGGTGTTTTCATTGTTAATGAACGGAATAAAAAAGTTCAGGTTTATTTAACTACTCCCGATGGTAAATCACTTGGAGTATTGAATTTACCGTTTGAAGCAAATGAAATTACAAAAAACACTGTTGAATATTGGCGAAAGAAAAAAGTTTATAAAGAGCACTGGAACAAAGAAGAATTTATTAACTGGACAAAATCTATGATTGAAATTGGACAGGTTCAAAATGCTGAAACTTACCAGGGTTCAACAAATCCACCGGACTCTCTTGATTTACATTTTGTTCCGTTTACACAGGGAATGCTTTACGTAGGAAATTCTACTCCTTTAACAGATGAAAAACTTCAGTTGGTAAAATCATTAACTGATGCTTTTTCAATTGCATATGCACGTTACGAAGATTTTCAGCGATTAGAAGCGGCTAAAGCAGAGGTAGAATCTGCATTTGGGGAACTTGATATACTTTCTAAAGAACTGAAAGTAAAAAATGAGGTTTTGGAAACTGAGAACGAACGAAAAGCTATGGAATTAGAAGAGGCCAGGCAACTACAGCTATCTATGCTTCCTAAAGTACTTCCGGAATTACCCAATCTTGATATTGCTGTCTATATGAAAACTGCAACAGAAGTTGGCGGAGATTATTACGATTTCCAAGTGGGAAATGATGGTACACTCACAGCAGTTATCGGCGATGCAACAGGACACGGAATGAAAGCCGGTACGATGGTGACGATAACAAAAAGTCTTTTTAATAGTTTAGCCGCTGATGAAGATATTTTAGATACATTCTCTAAAATTTCCCGTGTAATAAAGGATATGAAGTTCCGCCGTTTCTCAATGTGTTTACTCCTTCTAAAAATAAATGGTGAGCGACTGTATTTATCATCCGCAGCAATGCCACCGGTTTTTATATACAGGGAAAAGAAACGAGAGATAGAAGAGATATTAGTGAAAGGTATGCCCTTAGGTGCGATAAATAATTTCCCATATACTGTTAAAGAAACTCGACTAGAAAAAGGTGACACAATTCTTTTATTAAGCGATGGTTTACCCGAACTACTTGATAAAAAGAATAAGATCTACGGTTATGAAAGAACAAAATCGGAGTTTCTATCTGTTGGTAACAAAAGGCCGGACACGATTGTAGAGCACTTAAAAAATTCAGCTTTCCAGTGGGTTAATGGTAAAGAGTCTGATGACGATATAACTTTTGTTGTAATTAAAGTTAAGTAGAAGCGATCAAAGCGAGAACAGGCATTATAATAAATTCGGTTTGTTTTTGATGTCATTATGAACAATCAGAGTGAAGCGAAGAATCTCAATAGTGGTAGGAGAACCTTCACTACGTTCAGGATGACAAACCGAATATATCATTCTGAGCGAAACAAATTTAATCGAAGAATCTCCATAAGAGTAGGAGATCCTTCTCCCGATAAATCGGGATCAGTATGACAGGTACGTCTTCAGAAAGATATAGACGATCAATAAGTTATTAAAAATATTAAATGTAAGAGACCAACATGCATAAATACATATTATCCTGTTTAATTGTAATCGCTTTAAGCGTAACGAATTTATTTGCCCAAAGACAGGGACTCTTGCAAACCTTGAGCATTCCCGATGGACTCTCAAGCCCGAGTGTTCAAAATCTTTACCAGGACCGGTTTGGTTATTTATGGATTATGACGGAGGACGGCTTAAACCGGTATGATGGCAATAAGATAAAAGTTTATCGGAATGATCCGGATGATCCAGCCAGTTTATTCGCAAATAACGTTTGGAGTGCCGTTGAAGATCATGATGGTTATTTGTGGATAGGTGGAATTGCAATTGCTAGCCGCTATAATTATGCGACCGAAAAATTCGAGGTTTTTAATTTTACATCAACAGCAGGCAGTGAGAGATTTAGATGGGTAATCTCCCTTTTTACTGATTCTAAAGGACATGTCTGGGCCGGTACCTCTGGCAGCTCAGTCCATATGCTAAACAGTGAAACCGGGACTTTTGATCTTGTCTATCATGTGGATGATCCAGAGTTAAATTTTAACGGTGAAATATGGAGTATAACACAACTAAAAAATGGAAAAATACTCTTCGCCAACAGCGTTGTTGGGATTTTTCAATATGACGAATCTCTGGGAAAATTGACAAATTATTACTTAGACAAGGATTTTTCTCCACAAAATATATACAGAATTCAGGAAGATGATGATGGTACAATCTGGTTTTCCGGGCTGGATAAAATTATTCATTATAATCCCAATTTCTATTCATACGAGTTTCTGAATGGATTCCAGATAATTCCCAAAATGTACTATGCCGGTTATCACAAAGTAAATGATGAAAATTATATTTTTGTTGCTGATCCCTTTGGAATGGTTCGATATAACCCCAAAACATCAAAAATCATCGAAACTATAGAAACACCTTTAGGTCCGTATTGGTTTATATCTGATAAATTTGGCATTATATGGATCGCTGCGCGTGGAGGTGTAATGAAATATGATCCAAGTATGATGCCTTTTCTACATATTCAATTATCCAATGATAACAGTCAGGATAAACGTAGTAACACTATTTACAATATTATACCAGACAATTCGAATAAACAAAATATCTTGTCTGTTGCTCAGGGAAACAAATTTATAAATTATAATTTAACAACCGGTAGAATTGTGCAAACCAAATTGACATTACCGGATCCTTTCCAGAATAGAGATATTGCTGAACTGGTGCAGGATAAATCTGGATTGTTTTACTTTGGCATCCGTAACTCAAGCGGTCTGTTGAACTACGATCCCTCCAGTAAAAAAATTACAAAAATGGAGAATGTGACAAGTGCATTCGATATTTCTTTCCGTATTAACGATTTGGTTATCGATCAAAATAATAACCTGTTTATTGGAGCAGACCAGGGAGTAATCCAATTCGATCTGGATGAACAAAAAGAAATTATTTTGCCTACCACAACTAACCGTATGTATAGTGCAGTTTTTTTATCACAGGTACAAAAAGTACTTAATCATGCAAAAGATGTGGCCATTATTAAAGAAGCCAATGAATTTGAAAAATACAATTTAGATTTTACACTTGATCACGAGACGTCAGTTTTAATTCGGTGTATGGGAGAAGGCATATTAGACCAGGTCGGGCATTTATTTGATTATGGAATACTTAGTTCAGAAGATGGAAAAATAATTTATAGCATGCAGAATTTTTATAATACCTTTCATGCCGGTGGCGGACAAAAAAATAGAACAGAATATAAAGTACTAAAATTAAATTCGGGAAAATATAATTTAAAATATATAATGGATGCCGGTCATTCATATAATAATTTTAATGCTGCCATGCCTGCAGACTCAGCATTTTATGGTATCCAGGTTTACCAAATATCGGAGAAGAATTATGATCTTCTCAAAAGTAAGCTGGAACAAGAATTAACAGATCCATCTTGCATGCCGATTGGAATCGTGAGAGATATACTGGTAAGCAGGAAATATAGTAACTCAATCTATATATCCTCAGCAACACAGGGATTAATCCGTTACAATATATTAACGCGAACATTTAATCACTATACTTTTGATTCTTTAGAATACAGCAATCAAAAAAACTTTGTGGTGCATAGTTACGAAGAAATTTCCGGAAATGTATGGGTTTCAACATCACAAGGATTGATATTTCTCAATCCGGATAACGGAAATTGGCGTGTATTTACTGAAAAAGATGGTTTACCAAGCAATACAATTTTAAGGACAATTGAAGATAATAATGGTGACTTATGGATTATTTCTTTGGGTGGTCTTTCCAGGTTTAATAAAAGTGAAGCTAAGGAGAAATGGGACTTTGTCAATTATGACACACGTGATGGTTTGTCCGGTTATACATTTAATGGTGAACCGCTCAGGACACCCGATGGTGAAATTCTATTTATTGTTGGCGATGAGTTACATCGATTCACACCACGAAAGTCAAATCCAGTAAAACCTGATATTGTTATAAACGATCTGAAAATTTCGGATGTTTCAATATTTGATAAGGAAGCTCCTATTAAACTCGAAAAAAGTTTGATGGAAATAGACAATATTAATCTTTCCTATGATTTAAAAGATCTCTCGTTCTTTTTTAATGTTGTTCATTATTCAAGGCCATATAAAAACAAAGTGTTTTATAAACTTGAAGGTTTTAATGAAAATTGGATTGAACCGGAATTAGGTTCAGCTACGTTTACAAATCTTGATCCCGGAAATTATGAATTTAAAGTACGCGGCATAAGTGCAGATGGTGTCCGCAATGATGAAGGAGCTTCAATTAAAATAGTTATTTCTCCACCCTGGTGGCGTACGACTATTGCCTACATCGGTTATGGAGCGATTTTAGTATTAGGTGTATTTGGTGTTGATCGAATTCAAAGAAGAAGGTTGCTTGCCAAAGCTAAAGAACGAGCCAGGATAAAAGAATCTGAATTGCGTGCACAAATAGCCGAAGCGGAAAACGAAAGAAAGACAAAGGAACTTGAAGAAGCCCGTAATCTTCAGCTATCCATGCTTCCGAAAGACTTACCCAATCTTCCCAATCTTGATATTGCTGTTTATATGCAGACTGCGACAGAAGTTGGTGGAGACTATTATGACTTTCACGTTGGAATGGATGGTACACTTACTGTTGTAATAGGTGATGCAACAGGACATGGTATGAAAGCAGGAACAATGGTTACAACAACAAAAAGCTTATTCAATATTCTTGCTCCAAATCCTGATATACTAACTACATTTTCTGAAATTTCGCGTGTGTAATAAAAGGAATGAAATTTTATCAACTCTCAATGTGCCTGATGCTGCTAAAGATAAAAGGAGATCAATTATTTGTTTCATCAGCTGCAATGCCGCCTGCGCTTATTTATCGGAAAAAGAAGCAGGCGATAGAAGAAATATTTATGAAAGGTATGCCACTCGGTTCGTTGAATGATTTTCCATATACGATAAAGGAAAGTCATTTGGAAAAAGGTGATACAATTTTAATGGTAAGTGACGGGTTACCAGAATTAACCAATGACAACAAAGAAATGTATGGTTACGACAGAACAAAGACAGAGTTTCACTCGGTCGGTGAAAAAGAACCAGACGAGATAGTTGAACATTTAAAGAATTCTGGCTCACAATGGTTAAACGGCAAAGAACCCGATGATGATGTAACTTTTGTTGTAATCAAAGTTAAGTAGAGGGGATCTTGGAGTAGTTCAGCATTTATCGGATGAATACGGATAGTTTATAAAGTGAAATAAAGTATTTATAAGTTTAGAAAATCAAAAGTGAGTTAAATGAATTGCCCCGACTTTCAAGTCGGGGTATTAATCAGTCGAATTTTATTCGGGCTTTAGCCCAAACAAATGTTCAAGTTTTGGCTAAAGCCTCAATTCTTTTTGTATTACTTTCACCGCCTTAAAAGGCGGTGCTATTCAGATAAATTATAGTGCCGATATGTAAGGTTGTCACAAAAAGAAAAAGAACTTTATTCAGTCGAATATAGACTCCCGAAGAAATAGTTAATTATTTAAAGAATTCCGGGTCACAATGGTTAACTGTAAAAAGCCTGATGACAACGTTACATTCGTCGTAATAAAAGTAAAATATAAAAGAAAGGAAATCTCAGCGTAGTCCGGTATTTGTCGGACGAGGAAGGACGTTGTAACTTTTGTTATGATAAGAGTGAAATAAAAAATAATGACTATCGAAGTGAAGTCCGATACTTACGTGAACGAATACGGATAATGTTACCATTGTGGCGAAAAAGATGAGGTAAAATTATTGTTGAAATTGGGGAGATATTTAATTCTTTTTTTACTCCCATTAAACTATTTTTAATAACTTAAAAATTTTTGAATTCTACTGTTCAAATAATACTTTAAAATGGTTGAGGAAATTAGGCTATGCTGGATGTTTTAGGATTAATAATGGGAGGAGGCAGGGGAACCCGTCTGTATCCGCTCACCGAGAATCGCTCCAAACCTGCAGTACCTTTTGCGGGAAAATATCGTCTAATTGATATTCCAATAAGTAACTGTATAAATGCAGGAATTGATAAAATTGCAATATTAACACAGTTTCGGTCTGTCTCTCTGCACCGGCACATTACAAATACCTACAGACGTGATATTTTCACAAAAGGCTGGGTAGATATATTAGCAGCCGAACAAACTCCCCGCGGAGATGCTTGGTATCAGGGTACAGCTGATGCCGTCCGCCAACAACTATATCAAATAAAAAATGCCAAAGCTAAATATGTTCTCATCTTAGCCGGTGATCATTTGTACCAAATGAATTATCGTAAATTTGTAAAGTACCATAGAAAAAGCAAAGCAGATATAACAATTGCCGTTCAACCGGTTGAAGCGAATTTTGCTTCAGGATTGGGGATATTAAAGCGAAATTCTGAAGGTAAAATTACAAAGTTTCATGAAAAACCTGCTTCTAAAGAATTAAAGGGTTTGGAGAGTATTCCCACTAGTAAAAAACCTTACATGGCTTCGATGGGGATATATGTATTCACAACAGAACTTTTAGTTGAATTATTAAAAGCTGAAGGCAATGATTTCGGAAAAGATATTATTCCCGGTGCGATTAAAGATTATAGAGTTATGGGTCATGTCTTTGATGGCTATTGGGCAGATATTGGTACTATTCGAAGATTTTACGAAGTAAATTTAGAGATGACTTTGCATAACCGACAATTTAAACTCAACATTGCAGATAACCTGTATACCCATCCAAGATTTTTACCTCCATCAGAAATTCACGGGGCAAATTTAGATCAGGTTCTCCTTGCCGATGGATGCCAGATAGGTAGTGCCAAAATTTCGAATTCTGTAATTGGGTTAAGAAGCAGAATAGCTGATGGTTCAACTATTAAGGATTCAGTTTTAATGGGTGCTGATTATAAGGAAACACCTGAAATGCGAGAAGAAAATTTAAAAATTGGCCGTCCGAATGTTGGAATTGGCAGAGATTCTATAATTGAATCTGCAATAGTTGACAAGAATGCCCGTATAGGTTTGAAGGTGCATATTCGGCATATCAAAAATCGGAAGGATGCTGATAACGAAAATTGGGTTGCTCGTGAGAGGTTAGTAATTATTCCCAAAGACGCCACCATACCCGATGGTACGGTGATTTAAATTCAGAAGATATAAACTACTTCATAAAAAACTTGATAACACCAACTAAATTTTTACAATCTTATTCAAAGATGATTTTAAATTATCTGTTGTTGGTAGGGAGAAAAATTAAATAATTCAGGATGAAATAAT
>JARRKK010000133.1:0-10021 GCA_037388105.1 Ignavibacteriaceae bacterium
CCTTCGTTCGCGTGTATTCCGGCACCCTCAAGTCCGGCTCGCGCACGTTCAACCCGACTCGGAACAAGAAAGAGAATATCAGCCGGTTATTCCGTGTTTTCGCCGCCCGATATTGTATTTGAAGTTTTATCCGATCATTCTTTAAGGTTGCAATGGATGCAAGGCTCAAAGGAGGTTGTTTATTTTGGTCAACAGCTCAATCGTGTTGGAACAAAGCACAGATGTATTGTTGATAAAGATAGTCCTGTTATGGTGACAAGCAAATTCATGCGTGATTCAGAAAAGATCATCTTTGCTGAAACGGATGAAGCTAAAAAAATGTGTTCTGTTTACACGATTCGAAAAATAAATGATGGACAAACCTCAGTCCGGGTAGACGGATTATTAAAAAATAACCTGTTACTAAGACTATTTTTTAATTTAAAGCTGAAGAAAAAGATTTGCGCTTTTTTTGATGCATCAATGAGAAATCTGAAACGATATTGCGAAGATTTGTATATAAAACAACAGGTTTGAACTAAGAAAAATTCGATCTTGCAAGATTTATTTCCTGCTACCATAAGAGTACATTAACCTCAGAATATATATGAATAACCTTGAAATACTTGGCTTCGATAATTGGTTTGAAGATAAAGTTGATTTTTCTAAAACCAACGACTTCAAAATTGCAAGAGTAATATGCGTAAATAAAAACAGCTTAGTTGTCTCCAACGGAGTAAAAGATATTTATGCAGAGCTTACAGGAAAGTTTTTATTTAATTCAGAAGACTCGCTTGATCTACCTGCTGTCGGCGATTGGGTTTACGCACAGTTGTTCGATGATGATGAGCTTGCGATCGTTCACGACATACTTCCGCGTCAATCATTACTAAAAAGAAAAGCTTCCGGTAAAAAAGTTGAATACCAGCTTATCGCTGCAAATATTGATACCGCTATAATTATGCAGTCGCTCGATTCCAACCTGCCTGGCCGGCAGGCAGGTTTTAATTTAAGAAGACTTGAGCGATACCTTGTAATGATAAACGAAGGCAAAATAACTCCGGCAATATTCTTAAGTAAAAGCGATCTTATCAGTGCAGATGAAATTGAAAAGAAGAAAACTGATATCTGTAAAATTCTGCCCGATGTTAACATTATAGCTTTCAGCAACAACAGCCAAAGCGATATTGAACATATTAAAACTTTCTTTGTTCCATTTAAAACTTATTGTTTGCTTGGTTCATCGGGGGTTGGTAAAACCACTCTGCTGAATAATTTAATTCATCAGGAACTTTACAAAACACAGCCAATAAGAGAAAAAGACGGAAGAGGAAAACACACCACTACTCGCCGTGAGCTTATTGTTTTGGAAAACGGAGCACTTATAATTGACAACCCGGGAATGCGTGAGCTTGGAGTTATATCAAACGAGTCCGGTCTCGGCGATACGTTTAATGAAATTGATGAGCTTGCAGATCAGTGCAAATACAAAGACTGCACTCACACTGTCGAAGCGGGCTGCGCAGTTATGGGAGCAGTTGAAAGAGGAGAGATTTCAGAAGAGAGATACAACAACTACATAAAAATTTATAAGGAGTCGTTGTATAATGAAATGTCCTACGTTGAAAAGCGACAGAAAGATAAAAAGTTTGGAAAGTTCTTCCATTCCACTATGAAAGATGTAAAGAAATTAAAGGGCAGATAATCACCCATCGGTATCACACATTAAAAGGTTTTCTTACATCACTACAGCTTATTACCACATTTGAATGAATTTTTTCCTTACACAAGTTGTTATTATTCAGTAAAATTATAACAAACAAAGAAAAGGTTTTTGATTTAATATGTTAAAAAAATTATTATCTCCTGGTAATTATGATAAAAAAGTGAACATGGCAGTGCTGTTTTTGAGAGTAGCATCCGGAGCTTTTATGCTAACACACGGAATTCCTAAATTATCCAGATTACTCTCTGGTGATCCAATAACGTTTTCAGATCCGATTGGTCTAGGTGTTACAATGTCTTTTGTACTTGTAATGTTTGCCGAATTTTTATGCTCAATATTTTTAATTTTGGGAATTACTACACGTTTTGCAGTTATTCCATTAATTATCACAATGCTCGTTGCTGGATTTATTGCACAGGCCGACAATCCATTTGCCGCAAAAGAGAAAGTATTTTTATTCCTTACGATGTTTATCACAGTATTAATTACCGGAGCCGGAAAGTTTTCAGTTGATAATTACATCTACAAAAAATTTTCTCTGTAACACTTATTTATATCTTGTGAAGAGCTAATCAGATTTCAGCAATCCATAACTCTTGGTAAGTCTAACTAATATCAAAATTTAGCTGTTTTATTATCTTGATGGTTTGACCATTAAATTCAAGTATTAACGAAGTGCAGAAGTAGTGTGCGGGGAGAGAGTAAGGAAAGGACTTATATCAGTTAAACGGGCCTCCTTATTATTTTTATCTAATATTAGATGCTAATTTTTCCTATATTATTTAAAGTATTATGCAATTGACAAACGAATTATTAAATAAGGGTCGTACTGCATTATCTGTTGGCGAATGGGAAAAAGCCAGGGACTATCTGCAAGAAGCATTGAGCGAAAACAAATCGCCGGAGATTTACGAAGAGCTCGGCTGGGCTTGCTGGTGGTTAAATGACGCTTCGGGAGTTTTTGAAAACCGTACAAAAGCTTTCAACCTCTACATCGAAAAAGATAACAAGCTCGGTGCAGCACGCAATGCCTGCTGGATTGCTGTAGACTACATTGAATTCAAAGGTGAGTTTGCTATTGCAAGCGGATGGTTCAAGCGGGCAGAAAATCTTCTTGAAGGATTACCACCTTCATCTGAGTTATGTATGTTTAAAATCCTAAAAGCAAGATGGTCATTCCAGGTTGATAAAAACTCAGTGCTTGCTTTTAAGCTGCTTGATGAAAGTTTACAGATGAGCAAGTCACTTAAAAATATTGACGGTGAAATGCTTGCTGAAGCTTTGAAAGGATTCATTCTTGTTGTTGAAGGAAATATTACTGAAGGAATGCCCTTTCTTGACGATGCAACATTACTCGCTATAAATTCTGATCATAGTGATATCAAATATACAACTATAACCTGTTGCTATCTCATTGATGCCTGCGAACGAATAAGAGATTATGAACGCGCAACACAGTGGTGTGATAATGTTAAAGAACTTTGCAAACGCTGGCGATACAAAGCTATGTTTGCTAACTGCAGAATGAAACACGCAGGAATATTAATATGGAAAGGGGATTGGAATGAGGCTGAAGAAGAACTCCTCTCGGCAGCAAATGAACTGCAGGAATTCAGACCAAATCAAGTAAGTGCTTGCACAGTAAGACTTGCAGATTTAAAACGAAGACAGGGAAAGTGGATTGAAGCAGAAGAGCTTTTAAGCAAAGTAGAATCTCATCCTCTTAAACAATTATTTTCTGCCTTCCTGTATTTCGATCGGCAGGAATATGAAAAAGCATTGGATATTGCTGAACGATATTTGCGAAGGTTTAGTTTGAATGAAATGGCGGAAAGAACTGTTGTATTAGAACTCTTGATAAGAATAAATATCAAGCTATTTAAACTGGAACAAGCACAAAACTTGTTGAATGAATTAAAAGAGATAGTAAGTTCAATTAATACCCTGCCTTTAAAAGCTGCTCTGTTGAATGCTGAAGGCAATTTGAATTTTGCAATCAATAATTATGAGCAAGCCAAACATAATCTTGAAGATGCGATTGATATTTATGACAAAATTAAATCCGCTTTTGAATCTGCACGGGCGAGAGCACTTCTTGCTGAGGTTCTGGTAAAACTGAACAAATTTGCCCAGGCAGAAGGAGAGCTGGATACAGCAATGAATAAATTTAAAGGTCTCGGTGCAGCAAAAGATTTTGAAAAAACCAGATTCACTCTTAAAAATTTGTATAAGGAAAATGCAGCAGCCTCTGATAAAAACCAATTTGAATTCACCGGAAGAGAGCTTGAAGTTTTACGACTGATATCAGAGGGTAAAAATAACGAAGAGATTGCCGAAAAACTTTTTCTTAGTGTCCGGACTGTTGAAAAACATCTCACAAACATTTATAGCAAGGTTGGTGTATCGGGAAAATCTGCAAGAGCTTATGTTGCTTCTTATGCAATAAAACATAATTTGATACTTACCTAGTTTCTGACGATAACATCCGCTGTCATTCTGAATGCAGCGGAGCGGAATGAAGAATCTACAATTTTATTTAACACAGATTCTTCGTCACTACGTTCCTCAGAATGACGGTTGAATTGTAATGTCATTCTGAGCGATAGCGAAGAATCTCAATCAGTCATCCCGAACTTGTTTCGGGATCTTTTATTGGTTTACAAGATTCTGAAATAAATTCAGAATGATATATGCAAGATTAAGTGTTAATCTCACTTTAAATACGTAGTACCCCTGATTTATTCCCTCTATTCATTCGCTATTTTTATATCAGTAATTAAAAAGAAATAATAAAAACAAAACGAGGAATTGAATGAATAGCAAACAGAATCCTGAAAAGCACAAAGTGATTGTTATTGGAGCGGGACAAGCAGGCTTGTCTGCAGGATATTTCCTGTAAAAAAATAATATTGACTTCCTCATTCTTGATGCGAGTGAACAAGTCGGAGATTCTTGGCGTAATCGGTGGGACTCTCTAAAGCTTTTCACACCTGCAAAGTTTAATGGTCTTGCTGGAATGCCCTTTCCTTCTGATCCAAATTATTTTCCAACAAAAGATGAAATGGGAGACTATCTTGAGAACTATGCAAAACATTTTAATCTCCCTATAAAAAATTGTTTAATGGTTGATGGACTATCGAGAGAAAGAAACCGATATTGTGTAACATCAGGTGATCAACATTTTGAAGCCGAGCACGTTATAATCGCTATGTCAAATTATCAAATACCAAAAATTCCAAAATTTGCTAATAATATAAATCCGCAAATAGTACAAATTCATTCCTTCGATTACCGCGATCCATCTCAGTTAAAAGATGGTGCCGTGCTTGTTGTTGGTGCAGGAAATTCCGGATCAGAGTTAGCACTTGAAGCTGCAAAAAATAATCATGAAGTCTGGCTATCAGGAAGAGATACGGGACACATTCCATTTAACATTGAGGGAACGATTGCAAAGTTAATTATGGTAAGATTGGTGATTAGATTTTTATTTCACAGAATTCTCACAACCGGTACTCCAATAGGAAGGAAAGTAAGACCAAAAGTAGTTTCGCAAGGGGGACCACTTATCAGAAACAAACCAAAAGATTTTGTTGCTTATGGAATTGAACGTATTCCAAAAATTGTTGGGGTGAAAGACGGACTTCCTGTTGATGAAAATGAAAAAATAATTGATGTGAAAAATATAATCTGGTGCACCGGCTTTTATCCCGCTTATTCCTGGATTGATCTTCCCATCTTTAAAGACAGAGAACCAATGCAGGAACGTGGTGTGGTTAAAAATGAACCGGGTTTATATTTTGTTGGAATGCACTTTCTTTATTCATTATCCTCTGCAATGATACACGGTGCAGAACGGGATGCTGAGCACGTAGCAAAAACAATTGTAGAACGTTTAAATTAGGATTAGTTGTCAATTCAGATATACAAAATGGATTGCGAATTTAAGAGGAAACGTAAATAATAATTCTTTTTATCCCTTTACTTTGTATTTCCGTCTACTAGTGTGAAACTATTATTCCAGCATTTCCTCCACAAATCTCTGATTTTAGATTTTCTTTTTTTGTACCGCTCATTAAACTAGCTTTTTAAATTGAAACGCAGGGATTTTCTTCTGTCATGTCTGAATTTTGGAGTAAAAAATAAAGACACAATCAAATTAGAATGTTTACAGGTTACGTCAATTATTTAACCAACATTTATTCCCGCATTATTTATATTAACATATAAGAAAAATCAATTAATCAGTTCCTGTTATGGCAAATGAACTTTTGACCTTTTCATTAACTGTGTTCACAGGGTTTTTTGCAATAATGAATCCTATTGCAAACACACCAGTATTTTTAGGCCTTGTCGGTGACCTTAACGCATCCCAAAGAACAAAAATTGCAAAGACATCCAGCATAACCGCTTTCCTGATTGTTGTTTGTTTTGTAATCCTGGGCAAATACATATTTGAACTGTTTGGAATAACAATCCCGGCCTTTAAAATTACCGGTGGAATTCTATTATTTTATGTGGGATTTGAAATGCTTCAATCAAAGCCATCAAAGATTCATAACCAGGAGGACATAGAACCTGATGATGGAATTGCGATTTCACCTCTGGCTATTCCAATACTTGCAGGTCCAGGTACAATTGTTACTGCAATGAATAATATTACCAGCGGTTCTTATTTACATATTATGATAGTTATAATAATTTTCGCGTTGATAATTTTTCTAACTTATATAACCTTCTCTTTAAGCGAGACAATTGTTAAAAAGATTGGTAATCATTTGATAACAGTCATCGGGAAAATTATGGGATTGATACTTGCAATAATGGGTACAGGAATGGCTATTGATGGAATCAAGCTGGCTATTAACTTATAATTTTAAATATTCACTTTAAAGAGCATTTTACAACATACGAATCAAAACCAATTCTTCTTCATGAATTAAATAACAAATGAAAACAACAATTAAACGGTTTTTATGAAGACGATATATGCTGCGCTTCTTTTTTACTGTGCAAAGTTACCAGGATGAAATATCTTTTATCACTCAGATTAATAGAATAAATAACGCCTGGTCCAATCCCGAGATAGCCAGCTTTTCAGGGAAATATATTGATATGGAACCTTTCCTTTCTCCGGATGGATTGGAGCTATATTTTGCTTCAAACAGACCATTGGAAGTAACAGATGACAAACCGAAAGACTTTGATATCTGGTATGTTCTAAGAGAAAATAAAAATTCTGATTGGTCTGTTCCGGTAAATATTGGTCCACCAATTAATTCAAAGGATCATCAGTTTTACCCATCAATTTCCAAAAACAAGAATCTTTACTTCACCAGTGATGCCCTCGGATCAAAAGGGAAAGATGATATTTTCTTTAGTAAGTGGGATGTTGATGCATACACAACACCGGTATCGCTGAGCGAATCAATTAATTCTGAGGGATATGAGTTTAATGCTTTTATCGCTCCTGATGAATCTTATATTATATTTACCGGATATCTGAGAGAAGAGGGTTATGGAAGCGGGGACCTTTATAGAAGTTATAAAGGTTCAGATGGCGGATGGTCAAAGGCAAAAAATTTGGGGCTGAATATAAATTCTGATAAAATGGATTACTGCCCGTATGTAGATACAAAAACAAACACTTTATACTTTACAAGTAAAAGAAGCTCGGTTAATGATTCCAATGTAGATTTATATACAATTCAGGATTTTCTTAATGAAATAAAAAAATATGAAAACGGGCTTAGTAGAATTTATAAAGTACTCTTAAAGTAATTAACTTGATTTGAAATGTATTCTCTTTTAATCTATTCCATCAATCTTGCTTTTTACTTTTGGGCACCAGGATTTTCTTCTTCTGCTTCTATTTTTGTGCTTTAAATATCTAAAGGACCCATTCCTTCCCATAACATTATGTTTTGGACCAGAAGCTCCGACATCGTAGGATTCAATTAGTTTATATGGATGATCATCTATAACAGGGATTGGTGTTTTTATAAGCTTATTAATTTCCCTAAGATAATTCCTTTCACCCGCATCACAGAATGAAAGTGCTGTTCCACCTAAACCAGCTCTTCCTGTTCGTCCGATACGGTGAATATAAGCTTCAGAGAATTCCGGAATATCATAATTAAATACGTGAGACAATTTTTCTATATCAATTCCGCGTGCAGCTATATCAGTCGCAACAAGCACTCTTGTTCGTTGTAATTTGAAATTATTTAATGCACGTTGTCTCGCTTGCTGTGTTTTGTTGCCATGAATAGCAGCTGTGTGGATCTTCGCATCATTTAAAATTCTCGTAACTATGTCAGCTCCGCGTTTTGTTCTTGTAAACACCAGCGCTGAGGGAATGTTTTCGTTTTTCAGAATATGGATCAATAAGTTTTTTTAAGTTTTATAATTTCCGGCTTTATGGTTGCAGAAAAAAACAGCGATTGCCTTTCGGAGGGCAGCTTCGCAATAATCTTTTTTACATCGTGTATAAAACCCATATCCAGCATACGGTCAGCTTCGTCCAATACAAGTATCTTAACATCGCGAAGACTAACATAATTCTGATTCATCAGGTCAAGAAGTCTTCCCGGTGTGGCAATAAGAATATCAACACCTTGTCTTAACTTATTTGTTTGTGCTCTTTGGGAGACCCCACCATAAATAACTGTGATTTCTAATCCGGTATACTTTCCGTATGCAGTAAAGCTTTCACCAATCTGAATCGCAAGTTCTCTTGTTGGAGTAACAATTAAAGATTTTATTCTTCTTTTTGATCTTTGGTATCCATTTTCCCCACTGAGAACTTGTAATATAGGAATAGCAAATGCAGCAGTTTTACCCGTTCCAGTCTGCGCACAACCAAGAAGATCTTTTCCTTCCAGGATTAGGGGAATAGCCTGTTCCTGTATTGGAGTTGGGACTACATAACCTTCCTTAAGAAGTGCCGTTTTTATCGGCTTAATAATATTTAATTTTTCGAATGACATATGACTTTCTATATAATTTGCCGGAGTAAAACCATTTCTCATAAGATCGGGATAAATATGTTTTAATACAGCGGTTAGTTGAAATTAGATTTGTTAAAAATTGCAATCAGATAGGTAATTGAATGAAGGCATACTTTTAAAAATCACATCTTTTAATTTACTCTATTTAACTAACAACTCAAACTAACTTGTTTTCCCTGTGAAATTGCAGGATTTAATACCGCTGGAATAGAGATGATATATTTTTTGGTTTATTAATCCACAATTGAGTGGTTTATGCATTAAAATGAAACTGTATTCCCATTGATGTGTATTATCATGTATAGATTGTGGTATTTCAGGATATTTATTCATTTAATATAAACCACAAGTTATAACCCTTAATTTGACAAATAAATTAAGTATATTTCACCGTTTAAATTTTTCATTTCATAATCTTTCCCGGATTAATAATTTCGCGGATTGTTTATTAGCTTTATAAAACTTAAGAAAGTAGGGCGACCAGTTTGAAAATACAAAAGCAGTTTACTAACCGAGAAAGCAAATCATTAGATCAATATTTTTTAGAAATAGGCAAGGTTTATCTTTTGACGGCAGAGGAAGAAGTTGAATTGGCTGTAAAGATCCGGAATGGGGATGAAGTAGCTAAGGAAAAATTAATTTTAGCTAATTTAAGATTCGTTATATCGGTTGCCAAGATGTATCAGAATCAAGGTCTTGCACTTGGTGATTTAATCAATGAAGGCAATGTTGGACTCATTAAAGCTGCAAAACGATTTGATGAAACAAGAGGTTTCAAATTCATCTCCTATGCTGTGTGGTGGATAAGACAAGGTATAATGTCTGCAATCGCCGATCAATCAAGGGTTGTTCGTCTTCCACTTAACCGGGTTGGAAGCTTAACAAAGTTAAATAAAGCTTACCGTGATTTAGAGCAGGAATATGAAAGAAAGCCTACAACCGAGGAGCTGGCAAAAATTCTTGAAATGACGCCTGATGAAGTAGCTTATACACTTCAAATATCGAGTCGCCAACTTTCGATGGATGCTCCTCTGATGAGTGGAGATGAGAATAAAAGTACTTTAATGGATGTTCTTCCAGATGATGATCAGCCCTTACCTGATAAAGATTTGATGAAAGAATCCCTAAAAAGTGAAATAGCAAATGCACTCGCCTCACTTGATAAGAGAGAAGCAGAGGTGATAAGGTTATCGTTTGGAATTGGGAGTAATCAAAAAGCTACTCTGGAAGAAATAGGCGATAAATTTAATCTTACCAGAGAAAGAATAAGGCAAATTAAAGAGAACGCATTAAGAAAATTAAGAGTTTC
>JARRKK010000134.1:0-6690 GCA_037388105.1 Ignavibacteriaceae bacterium
ATCCTGTAAAACCACGTAGAAAACTTTGATTCTCCTTTAAAATTATTAAGTGAATTATATGCCTTAATAAAACAATCCTGTAATGTTTCTTCCGCATCCTGTTCATTCTTTAACATTCTTTTAAGTAACGAAAAAGCCTTGTCTTTATATCTATCAACTATTATTGAATAATCAGCTTCGTTTCCTTTCCTAACCGAATCGATTATTTCTTGATCCGGGAGATTTACCATCTTATTGTTAGACAACTTTTATATCTTATTAGTTACACTTAACACAGATTAATTCCATATATCTCAACTTATACTCTCTATTAAGGAATAGCAATTAATTATAGGTAAACATAGGAAGGATGTCGGTAAATGCACAATTCTATTCGACTAAGAAATAGTGTAACCAACGTATTAACTGTATAGTCTTAACTTCTGAACAAATAATTAAGGAGATTTAAGATGGAAGCGGTAGTTGCGGTATTCATTCCAATAGTATTGTTTTTAGTAATTGGTATAATAATCGTTACATTTATTTATTTCCGATCAAGAGAACGTCAAATGCTAATTGAAAAAGGTCTTTCTGCTGAGGATATAAAATTATTTTTTGAACAGAAAAAAGATCCTTATGCATTGTTGAAGATTGGAATAATTTCTATTTTCTTTGGATTGGGATTAGGATTAGGAATGCTATCTGGAGATGAAGAAGTATGGATGCCGATGTCAATATTTGTTTTTACAGGTGTTGGATTTGTAATTGCAAATATTCTTGGAAATAAATTAAGGAAGCAGTATCAGTCAAACATAATTTAATTTAGAGTTCTTAAGTTTTTAGGCATTCTTCTTTGCCATTTTTTTAGAATTATTAAATTTTTCAATCGAATCTGATTGATCTTTTTGAGCTTCAAGCCATCTTTCGGCATCAATTGCTGCCATACATCCGGAACCTGCTGCGGTAATTGCCTGTCTGTATTTACTATCTGCAACATCACCTGCCGCAAATACACCCTCCACACTTGTATAAGTAGTACCGGGTTTTACTTTGAGATAACCAACATCATCCATTTTAAGTTGTCCCTTGAAGAGATCTGTGTTTGGTTTGTGTCCGATACCTATAAATAAGCCATCGGCCTTAAATTCCTCTGTGGAATGATCTTGAGTGTCCTCTAAAATTACTCCGGTCATGGATCTCCTCCCGTTTTCCTGCACGCCTAAAACTTCTTTTACAACCTTATTTGTATGGAAGAATATTTTGGGATTTTTCTCTGCTTTATCTAACATAATTTTTGAAGCCCGGAAATCTTCTCGTCTATGTACTATGTGTACTTCCTTTGCGTGATTTGTTAAATAAGTTGCTTCTTCCATTGCAGTATCACCGCCACCAACAACAATCACAACCTGATCCTTGAAGAAAAATCCATCACAAGTAGCACAGGCCGACACACCATAACCCATAAACTTACTTTCACTTTCAAGACCCAGCAGTTTTGCAGTCGCACCCGTAGAAACAATTACAGCTTCCGCAGAATATTCCTCATCATACGATTTAAGCTTAAAAGGCCTTTCAGAGAAGTCAACTTCAGTAATTTCACTGTAGATAGTTTTTGTCCCAAATCTCTGAACTTGTTTTCTCATAATATCCATCAATTCAGGGCCCATAATACCATTCTCGAACCCGGGATAATTATCTACATCGGTAGTAATTGTTAGCTGCCCACCAGGTTGCATTCCTTCAAATATTACCGGATTGAGATTTGCTCTTGCATTATACAATGCTGCCGTAAATCCTGCTGGACCGGAACCGATTATAATAACTTTATGATGATTTTCTGACATTTTCTTTCTCAATAAAACCAAACTTATTCAATTTATTTCTAATAAGATTCTTCAAATTTAATAAAGATTCAGTTAGCAATCAGCGTATGTTTTGAGGCACAAAATCTACTTTACAATGAATTCAGCATTTCTTTTCAATCCAGATAATTTTGTCCTTAGGATAGGGGTATCAGCAAATCGTTTTTTAAATTCCGAATCATTCAATATATTGATTTCACTCAGTTGAATTTCTTTATGCCCATCTTTAGGATTGAAATCACTTATCTTACTTGGTTGAAGAAATTTGATATTCCACGGACAAACATCCTGACAAATATCACATCCAAAAACCCAACCATCGAACTTTCCTATAAAACTCGAATCAATCTCACCTTTATTTTCTATTGTTAAGTAAGAGATACATTTGTTTGAGTCAACAACATACTCGGATACAATTGCATCAGTAGGGCAGGCGTCGATACAGGCAGTGCAGTTTCCACAATAATCAGGTATCGGTTTTGAATAATCAAACTCGTAATCAGAAATTATATTTGCAATAAATATCCAGCTACCAAATTCTCTGTTAATAACGTTCGTATGTTTTCCAAGCCAACCTAATCCGGCTTTAACTGCCCACGCTTTATCCATTACCGGTCCGGTATCAACATAAGATTTACACTTAAATCCGGGATCAATATTCTGTAATTCACTTTCCAGTTCTTTAAGCATTTCCCAAATAATCAGATGATAATCTTTTCCCCATGCATAACGAGACATTTTTCCGGTATTTTTATCTTCTGAGAATCGATGGTCGGTGAAATAATTTACAGCAAGTGAAATAACAGATTTCGCATTGTCAAGAATTAAAGAAACATCTTTTCTTTTATCCCTGTTTCTTTCCATATATGCCATACCCGCCTGGTAGCCATTCTCGAGCCATTCGGTTAACTGTTTGGTTTCCTCAACCAATTCATCTGCTTTTGCAAAACCAACAAGATCAAATCCGATTGTTTTGGCTTTTTCAGTAACAATATCAGTCGTTAACTTCATCTACCAGCGGAATTCTTTTGGTTTAACTTTAACAAACACTTCCTCTTTATTGATTATTACCGAATACGATTCCAGCCCCCGACTGCCTGATTGTTTCATTCCGGTTTTAAAATCGAACATCCATCCATGAACCGGACAAACAACGCATCCATCCTCAATTATCCCATCATAAATTAATGTGGTTTGCTGGTGCGGACATATATTACTTAGCGCAAATACATTTGTATTAATTTTAAATAGTGCAATTTCAGTATCATCAATAATAAACCTACGCCCTTTATACTCCTTTAAATCATTTAATCTGCAAACGAACTTGTATCCATCTTCTATTATACTATCCAAAGCTTGTGAACCTTTCGGCTTCTCTTACTCCTTTGTCAGTTTGCTTAACTGTAGCAAAAGCGAATTCCGGATCATGTCCAAAAAATAGTTTCCAGTTTTCTTTCGCAGCTAGTGGAAGAATCTCGTTCTTCTCCTTAACTGTTACAAGTGGTTGAACATCATATCCCATCAGGTAAGGCACAGGCATATGAGATATCGTAGGGATCAAATCAGCACAAAATAATATTGTGTTTGATGAATCGGATATCTTTACTAACTGTTGTCCAAATGTATGTCCATTTGTAACTATAAAATCAATTTCATCATCAAACTGCTCATTACCATTAATGAAATTTAGCACACCTTCTTCAACCAAAGGCACATAATCATTTTTCACAAAACTACCTCTATCCTTTTCTGATGGCTTCAAAGCCCATTCGAAGTTCTCTTTTTGAACGTAATATTTGGCATTTGGAAATGAGGGAACAAATTTACCATCAATAGATTCTGTTGAACCGCCGGCATGATCGAAATGCAGATGTGTTAGAATCACATCCGTAATGTTTTCAAAACTTAAACCGGCATCATTTAATGCTCGAGCCAGGGAGTAACTTTCCTCCACCGCATAAATTTTTTTAAGTTTTTCATTCCACTTTTTACCCATTCCTACATCAATTATAATCTTCCTATTTTCAGCTTCAAGGAGTAAATGCCTTGTAGAAAGCTTAATTCGGTTAGCATCATCCGGTGGATTAGTTTTTTGCCATAATACTTTAGGAATTATTCCGAACATGGCGCCACCGTCCAATCCCAGAAAACCAGAGGTTAGAATATGAAGATTATATTTTCCAATTTTCATTTATTATTCAACTGTTAATGATAAAAGTATTTAAATATATAGTTATTTGGTTGGAAACTACAATTTTGAAAATAACTACTGGTCAAAAACCTACAATTCTAATTGTTAAATTTTTTATAGCACAAGTCAGTCGGCCTTATTCCACGTCCCACTATTGTATTAAGTACAAAATCTTTTCAGTTGAACAAAAATACCTCAACCAGTTAATTGCAACAACAATAAAAAAATATTAAATATCTGAGAGAAAATTTCTTAGAATTAACATTAATGTTGTGCTGTGTAAAGAATTAGAAACTTTTATCCGTGAAGTAAAACAATAGGAACTTATGAAGTAACAGGGAATAAGATTTTCTCCCCTGTGTAGCCTATTTATACAAAATACAAGTTGGGAGAAATGTTAATGGTAAAAGGATAATTTAATTAACTATTAGCTACTCATATATATGTCATGTTTAGTTTTATCTCATATGAAGTAGTTAAATCAAAATATGGAACTTAAGGATACCCTTTTGAAATAGAATAGTTTTTAAGTTCTACTTTCTATTTCATCAAGATATTCTTTTCGTTGAAGTAATACTTCTTCAGTTTCTTCATGTTTCGGATCAGGCAAGCAGCAATCAACAGGACAAACTGCGGCACATTGAGGTTCATCGTGAAATCCCTTGCATTCTGTACATTTATCCGGAACAATATAGAAAAATTCATCAGAATAAAATTCAGTAGCACCAGAAGGTGCTGCATCCCCATTTCCATAAGTTTTCCCTTGTAGTTCCCATTCAACGCCACCTTCGTAGATTGCTGTGTTCGGGCATTCTGGTTCACAAGCACCGCAATTGATACATTCTTCAGTGATGTATATAGCCATTTCTATTTCCCTTCAGTAATTAGCTTTCAATAATTTTTAATGCTCATAACTTCTTCAGAAGTCAACTCAAATATTGTAAAAATTTCTATTCCTTTCAATGTATTATTTCAATAATATAAGTTCAGGAACTATTCTTTCGGTATCTTGATTGGAGGAAGAACCTCTATTTTTATGCCAAGTAACCTGGCAATACTATGTGAAATTAAGATTATGACTGATGAATAAACTTCATAATAGTCCCTTAGCTCATCCAGATAACCTAAAAACAAAGTCAAAATCAATAACGGCACAAGAGTCCAAAGTGTTATTTTTATAAATTGTGGCTTCTCCTGCCATTTATAATATATCAGTATTATTAAGCTAAACAGTGTAAAAGCTAATGTGAGATTATATCCTGTCAACAATCCGATGTTGTGATCTACAAGGTGAAACTCAATAAACGAACCTAGATTACTTTTAAATAATATGAAAAGTAATACTTTAATAATTACAAAAATTGTGAGCTGAATTAGCAACAATTTATAAAAATGATCCGTCCTCAACCTTGGTCTGTAATAAATAAAAAATATAATGGTTAACAATATTGTAGTCTCTTTATTAAAGCATGCTATCGGGTATAGTATCAAAAAATTTTTCCAATCCTGTTTGTATAATAATATCAATCCGAAAGTATATAAGAAAAGTGTTGGGAAATCGTACAGAAAACTTGTGTATTGGAACATGGTCGGTAGCCCGAGCAAAGCAAGAATCGAGACAAGATTAGCATATAGAGCAGAAGAATCATAAAACAGTGTGAACAAATACCTTACAGCTAATGTAAATCCCATTAAAGAGAGGAGCATTAATATCATGGCAATCGTATATTCGGCAAAAAGGTGCTTTTCCCAATTTAATTTTTCAAACATTTTACGGAAGGATTCAGTTTCATCAACCATTTCTGACAATGAAGTTCTGAGAACTTCCGGAACAGGTGCAGATATTACTCTAACTGTAGTCGGTAAAAGAGTACGATAAACAAATGGTTTCCAAGCTTTGCCGTAAATCATATCCTCAAATTTTGAGTGTTGATCTTGATTAATTCCAGGATTGATCACAAAAATTATCAACACGCAAAACGAAATAAAGGTGGTAACTGAATAATATATCAAGTGTTGAATTTTAGTGCTCATCAACTCTTCAAATTGTTGTATTAAATTCTATGATTTTACTGATCAGCTTATTAGAGATTGTGTAGTAAGGAATATCTGTTAAAACATTCTAAAAAATACATCTAACAGTTTTGCAAAATACCATAGTGGAATATTAATTTTATTTTTCTACTTCAATTTCCAGCTTATCAACAACCAACCTGTGATCAAGGTTCGCAATCCGTAAAGATAGTTCGGTTATCAAAAAGGATATTTTTTCAATTTTATAAAAATTAATTTTCTCAACATCATCTGTTGGTTTGTGATAGTCCTCTACCATGTGATCGTAAAAGAATACAACAGGAATATTGTGTTTCGCATAATTGAAGTGATCGCTCCGTGAATAATAATTGTTCGGGTCATCAGGGTCGTTGTATCGATAATCCAAATAAAAGTTAACCGTCTCAAAATTAATTTCTTCAACCATTTCGTATAATTCAGTACTTAATCTATCAGATCCTATGCAGAAAATAGATTCCAAATCTTCTCTTCCGACCATATCAATATTTATATCGACAACAATATCATCCAAATATTTACAGTTATCCGTAAAGTATTCAGAGCCAAGTAATCCTTTCTCCTCAGCGGTATGAAATATAACCAATA